>NZ_CP115029.1:0-32965 GCF_014596815.2 Citrobacter sp. C13 | reverse complement strand
TGCAATTTTCCGTAGTAATGTAACGCTGAGAAAACACTAGCACGGTGATTTAGTAATTACCAGTAAAAACAAAGGTGACTATTATTTACTTTTAATGCCGCTAACTATAATATTGGGATCGAATAACGGAACAAGCGGTGAGGAGAAGATATGAGTAAGAAGCCTCGTTATGTTGTCATGATCAAGGGAGGCAAAACCCTTTATCGTGGAAATAGTCGCTTACTTGCCTGGACGATATGGCTGGTTAACCGCCGTCATAAAGCGATAGCCTACGATTGTGGAATTTGGGTTGTTGAGCCTGCTTACTGGATTAGCATTCAAAGCAAGCGTGACTGTCACGATTAAGTTTGATTGGGGTTAATATGTTTGGAGTCATTTTTAACGCAACCTGCGGCTTGATATTCATGGTTTTAAGCCTGTCTGCTGGAGCTGGACTCGTTTTTCATAGTGATGGGTATACGCAGCCGCAGTTATGGAATATGGCGGGTTTAAGCATCGCTTGCGCCCTTGCCTGGGTGTGGGCTTTTAGAAATGTTGGTGAAAGCTGGTGCATCCATAAAAGTCGCAGAGAAAGCTAATGGAAATCTTAATCGTCTTGATCATCGTGGGCCTTCCCGCTGCCTATATGATATGGGATCGCTATTTCCGCGTTTTCCCGCTGTCGTATTTCGGCATAGAGAACGTGCAGCGGATCGCTAAATGGGAAAGCGACGAATGGCGAGAGCGAGTCTTTTCACGCGGAGGCATGACAAGCCGTGAGTGGATTAGCGTTAACACCCGCCAACTGGAGGCTATCAAAGCCGAGCTGCGCCGCCGTCAATAAGGCGGCTTGTGTCTTTTAAGTATACCCTTCTGTCACCCTCTGAATCCTTCCCCTCGCGCCTTAATGGCATAACTCTAATGACATAGGTTATAGTGACATAACCCTAATGACATAAGAGGCGGTCATGTACATATTTGGATACCTCCGGGCTTCTGCGCACGATCAGGATGCGTCACGCGCCCAGCAGAGGCTTAAAGCCTTTGCGCTTGAGCATAATCACCGGGTAGCCGGATGGTACGTTGAGAATGCGTCTGGCGCGTCCCTGCAACGCCCTGAGCTTATGCGCCTGCTAAGTGATGCTGAGAAGGGCGATCTTATCCTGATTGAGCAGGTAGACCGCCTTTCACGCCTGGATGATGAAGGCTGGCAGCAGCTGAAGCGAATGATGCAGGAAAAGAACCTGGCGATTATCAGTCTGGACCTGCCAACCAGCTACGCGGCGTTAATGCCCCACGGTAGCGATGAATTTACACGGAGTATGCTGACGGCCATCAATAGCATGATGCTTGATATGCTCGCGGCCATCGCCCGAAAAGACTATACAGATCGCCGCCGTCGCCAGCAGGAAGGCGTAAAGAAAGCCAAACAGAAGGGGGTTTATCGTGGCCGGATGCCCGACCAGAATAAGCATGACCTGATCCGTTCTTTGCGGCACCAGGGGAAATCTATCAGCGAGACGGCCAGACTCGCTGGCGTATCGGAACGGACGGTTACGCGGGTGAGCAAAAGTTAATTCTGGCTATCGACCTTTTTACCAGGAACGCCGTGTTTGACCAGCAAATCCTCTATAGCTTCATCGAGCAGGCGGCTTTTAGGTATCCGCGTTTTGGCCGCTAGCGCGTCAAACAATGGGACAAGTTGATTATCAAGGGACGAGGTGAAGCGTCGGCGATTTTTTAAATAGGGTTCGGCCATTACATCCGTTTCCACACAGTTACAGGTGCAAGCAGTGTATGTGGCTGTCAGATAGATTAAAGTGGTTGCAGATAGTGCCTATATAGTGCAAATATTCACCCTGAATACAGCACCAGGGCACTTACAAAAATAAAATATGCACGATTCAAGCTCATTTAAGTCGCCTTCATGGCGACTTTTTTATGCTCTTTAACAATATGATTATTGTGATAAACATGGATTGTGCAGCTCAATATCCATGTCTGGAGGAAGCGCTTCCGGGGCAAGCCCGGAAGCCTTGCTTATTAGCGGTGGGAGTAAAGACGCCAGGCTACACTGCCGGAACTGCCATCACAGATACGGCCAGCGAACACCGATCCCTGAGAGTATTTGACGCCGTTCAGGTAGCAGTAGCTGCTGTTCTGCGTTTGTTCTGAGCGAAAAGCTGACTCCTGCTGACTCAAGCGATGCTCGGCAGACTGGAGGCGAACGGAAAGCGCGTTGATTTGCTTCTGCTGATCGCTGATTCGATTTGAGAGTGCTACCGCGTCGTTCTGAGTGGCGCACCCGGAGAGCAGGGCGGCGGCAATGATAGCTGGGATTAGTTTCTTCATGTGTTACTCCTGAAATGAACGTCCGTATCGCTGAATAATCAGCTCCAGTGTGTTTTTGTTTTCTGAAATAGTGGTCATAGGGCAAGTGCTTAGAAATACTTTACGAGCAGCAGCTGTCGCGTCGGGGTTGTAGTAGGGGGTGTAAATTCGTATCTCAAAGAAGCTCTGGCGGCCCATTACACAGTCAGGCCCTGATGTTGCCTCGTTACCTTGTAACTTTCCGGCCATACAGGTGAACGCGAGACACGGATCACCCTTAGTATTTCCCTCCGCAAAGGCGCTGGCGCTACTGAAGATGCAGTACATCAATAATATTTTTGCAACGGTTCTTAGCTTACTCATACGTTCCCTCTTATCCATTTGATACAGCTTGTTGAAATCACATTGATAACCAACAGCAATCCCATTAGGAACAACAGGTTATAAAACTCTGGCGCTCCCAAACGGCCCATAAACCACTCGACAAGAAACAGCACGATTGATAGTGTGGCGATCAACTTCAATAGCTTTCTTGACGCAGCGCTTACAAAAAACAAACAAATACAGCAACATGACTTAGAGTAGGTAAAGAGGTTGTTTTTGAGGGACAGGGCAATCTTTTTGAACCACAGCAGTACCCCCCTTTTAGGCATTTTGTCTTTTTGGTTTCTTTCGCCTTTCAGCCTCTTAAACTCAATTACATTGCCCATCGTTCACTCCCTTTCTCGAATCTTCAGATCGTCCAAATCCACACCTTTTTCCAGCAGCTCAACTAACCATTTAGGACGACGGCCAACGCCAGTCCACGTATTAGCCGGGTTAGCCGGGTCACGGTATCGAGGGGATTTGGTATCCCGATCCACCACTGCACCAGGCAGCTTCATTTCATCCAGAAGATACCCATCACTCAATCGTTCCTGTAACCAGACAGGGCGCTTTCCGTACCCGCTCCAGGTGTTAAATGGATTCTCCGGGTCACGGTATACAGGCGTCCCTTTTGGTCGCTTCTCCGACTGCAAAGGAACAAGCATAGGTTTCTTCCCTTTAACGTCTTTTTCTCTTGACACGATTCTATTGGCCCTTATGATAAATAAAAGTCGTCAAAATTACAATTACACGGACATACAAAAATGAAAAAATCATGGTGCTTGATAGCGGTATGTATCTCCGGCCTTTCTTTTCAGGGGGGCGCTCACGCGGCTTCTGCCTCGGATACGATCGCCAGCCTTGCTGCCCGATGCGCACCAGACGTTTCACCGCTGACAATGGCCTATATCGTCGGCCATGAATCCGGGAACAACCCGTATTTTATTAACGTTAACCGTGGCGCAAACCTGAAACGCCAACCGCAAACCGAAGCTGAAGCGGTAGAAGTTGCCAACCGGCTAATCAAAAACCTCAAGAAAGATGAAAGCATCGATATGGGGCTTGCGATGATTAATTCTAACAATTTGAGTTCGTTAGGTATCACGGTTGAGCAGGTATTTAAACCCTGCATCAATCTCCGCGCCAGTCAGACCATTTTAAAAGACTGTTATAGTACGGCCCTGAAATCCAACCCGCCCGGCCAGATAGCATTAAGACACGCGCTGTCCTGCTACAACACCGGGTCGCAAGTGCGGGGGATTTCAAACGGGTATGTCACGAAAGTAATTAACGTGGCTAAACAGTCTGATTTAAAGATCCCTACGTTGCTACCTGATGGGCAGAACGAGGAAGCGGAGAGCCAGCCTGTGAGTGCGAAGGGCGCAACCTTTGAGGGTGAGCACGATGCGTTTACGGGTGAAAGTGATAGTGGTGGTGATGTGTTTTCGCAGGATAACACTGACGCGTTTCTGACCAAAGCAGAGCAAAAAGGGAGTGAGGTTATGAATGACAAAAATCTATCTCCTGTTGCAGTCTCAAATAATTGATTTATGCGAAGCCGGAAAAATACAGGAGGTTGTAATTGAAAGGATTTCACTAAAGCAGTGGTATCCCATATTTGACGTAAAGGATGAAAATTTGGGTGAGGTTCGTTGCTCCATTCGGTTGAATAAAGATCACGAACTTCGCACATGGGCAGACCTGAGACTCCTGACGGAGTTTCTTCTGGATAAGTGCAATGTCGGCGAGTGCCGATTGATATTGAAATCAACAAAGGAAAGGTAGAGGTATATATGGTTACTTTTTTCAAAAATAACGGGTTTGCGCTGCTGGTTGCGCTGTTATGTATCGCAGCGCCAGAACTGGCCCTCGCAGCTGGCGGGGCAGACACCGGGGCCAGTACAGGTAACAACATCAAGTCATGGCTGGATACCTGGATTCCTATCGCCTGTACTATCGGCGTGATCGTGTCGTTCCTCGTTTGGCTGTTCCATCTTATTTCCGCTGGTTTTATGTTCCGTCTCGCAATCGCAATGGTTGGCATTGGCTCCGCATCATATCTGGTATCCCTGACTGGTATCGGCAGCTGATTAATGGGGGGGAGTACATCCCCCATTAAGTGAGGTTTTATGTTTGAAAATGGACAACGGCCATTATTTAAAGGTGCAACACGCGTCCCCCGGCTTGCTGGCGTTCCGCGTACTGTGGCGCTGGTTATCTTCATGATCTCGGCCACGCTGTTTATGACGTTACATTTATGGTCACTCCTTGTATTTGCGGTTCTGTGGTCAATTGCAGCAGCGCTAACTAAATACGACGACCGTATGTTTCGCATCCTTTCATTATGGCTACAGACTAAGTTTCGTAATGCACACGACACGCCATTTAAACAATGGAGTGGTTCAAGTTATTCCCCTGTGGATTACAAGAAAAAGGAGCTGAAATAAATGGTGGCATTGCTTAAACCTAAAACGTTCAGAGACGAGCCGAGCGTTAATGAAAAGTATTTGCAGCATAGCCAGCACCTTGATGATTATATTATCTCGATGCGTAATGGCGATCTGCTTGCATTCTTTAAAGTCGATGGCCGGACACATGACTGTGCCTCTGACCGTGAGCTGATTACATGGAACGATGATCTTAATACGTTGATTAAATCCTTCGGGACTGACCACGTAGAGGTCTGGTCACACGAGTATCATCACCAGTCTAAAGAGTATCCTGACTCTGAGTTTACTCAATTCTTCCCACGCTACCTGGATGAATACAACCGCCGCCTGCAAACGGGGTCTAACCAGATGGTTAATGACCTGTACCTGACGGTGCTTTATCGCCAGATAGGCGATAAGACGCAGAAGTTCCTGGCTAAGTTTGAGCGACCGTCAGCTGACGAGTTGGCTCAAATGCAGGCTGAAGCCTTCACCGGAATGGAAGAAGTCTGTGAGCAGATCATGGAGGGGATGAAGGGCTATGGCATCAAGCGCCTGGGTATTTATTACCGGGATAAAAACGGTGAGGAAATAGCGCTAACTGACGCTGAAGAAAAACAGTCGCTGCTTGAAGTAGACGAAGCAGATATTTTCGACGAACCGGTAATGCTCAACGTCGCTGATACCGTCCCGCCGACTGCTCACGCTTATTCTAAAGCGCTGGAGTTTCTTTATTTTCTGGTAAATCTGGAATGGTCCATTGTTCCTGTTTGCCGTGACCGTATCGGTTCTTACATCATGGAAAACCGTGTTGTCAGTTCTGTATGGGGGGATATTGTTCAGGTCAGAACGCTGGACAGCAATTTTTATACTACAGCTATCGAAATCCGTGATTACGAAAAAAACACGGAACCGGGTCAGTTTAATTTGCTGAAAGAAGCTGATTTTGAATATCTGCTGACTCAAACATTTTCTTGCATATCCGAGGCTTCAGCTAAAACGCTTCTGGAGCGCCAGGAGAAGTCCATGATGGAAACTGGCGACAGAAGCCAGTCCCAGCTTGAACAGTTGAATACAGCGCTGGATATGCTGCTTTCTAAAGAAATTGTGATGGGCTATCACCATGCCACTATTCACGTTTTCGATACCGATCAGCGAGCAGTGCAGCGCAAGGCCCGTAAAGCTAAAGTCATGCTAAGTCAGTGTGGCTTCGTGGGGGGCGGCGTAGGGCTGGCCTCTGAAGCGGCTTACTTTGCGAAGATTCCGGGTAATCAGAAATGGGCGCCACGCCCGACGCCGATTAACTCATGGAATTTCTTCCATTTCTCCCCGTACCATAATTTTATGCGCGGCAAACCGGACAATAATCCGTGGGGTCCGGCTGTGACGATGTTCCGCACCGCGAACGGTACACCGCTGTATTTTAACTTCCACGTCACCCCACTGGAAGAACACTCAATCGGAAAGCGCCCGCTGGGGCATATGTTGCTTACAGGTACGTCTGGTGAAGGTAAAACTACGCTGCTGGATTTCCTGTTATGCCAGTGCATGAAGTTTAATCCGCGTATGTTCTGCTATGACCGTGACCGGGGAATGGAGCCGTTTATTCGCAGTGTCGGCGGCTACTATAAAGTTTTACAGCAGGGCGTAAAAACTAACTTCTCACCGCTCAAACAGAAAGGCACACCGCGTAATATTGCGACCACTAAAAATATTATGCGTGTCTGTGCTGAAATTACAAATAACGGCCCATTAGATAAAGATATGGGGATGGAACTCAATAAGGCTGTGGATGCTGTCATGGGCGAACACTCTTTAATCCCTGTTGAGGCCAGAGATATTACCCGACTGAAAGGGTACATCACGCACCCATATCTCAAAGACCTGATTAATGACTGGACGAATGACGGCCAATACGGCTGGCTTTTTGATAATGGTGAAGATGCGTTAGATCTCGATGCTCATGATATTTTCGGCTTCGACCTGACGGAGTTTATTGCTGCGGAAGGTGAGATTCCCAGCCCGGCCAGAACGCCATTGTTAATGTACTTGCTTTATCGTATTCGTAATTCAATTGACGGAAAGCGCCGTGTTATTCAGTGTTTCGATGAATTTCATGCTTATCTTGACGATCCTGTTTTAAAGCTGGAAATAAAGCGTGGCATTAAAACAGACCGTAAGAAAGATGCGATTTATTTGTTTTCCACGCAAGAGCCAAATGACGCGCTCGCAAGCAGCATTGGTAAAACGGTGATGTCGCAAACGCCATCAAAAATCTGCCTGCGCGATCCTGATGCCAGCCGTAAGGACTACTCCTTCCTGACCGATGCGGAGTTTGAAGTAATGTCCAAAATCCCTGAGCACTCGCGCCAGTTTTTGGTTAAGCAAGGGTCACAGTCAGCGCTCGCTACATTCAACCTGAATATCAACGGTAGTAATACGCCTGAACGGGATGAAATCGAGAAGAACAACATTATCAGCATCCTTTCCGGTGAGCCGCAAAATGCCGAGTTGGCCGAGGAATTGATAGGTAAATATGGTCCAGAACCCGAAAACTGGATCGAAGAATATTGGCGTCTTTGCCGTCATTAATTAGAGGATGATGTTATGAAAGCGAAGTTAATTGCTATTGCACTGGCTGGGCTGTTAGGTGCGGGAACCATTGGTACGGCTTCTGCTATAGAGGGTACTGGTGTTGTGGTCTACGATCCGACTGGCGTGGCTAAAATGCTTGACCAAATAGAACAGTTAAAGCAACAACTGGCAACCCAAAAGTCGACTTATAATAGTCTGACAAAAACTACTGATATTGGGAAGTTGTTGGGTTCGTCTACAAGTGCCCTCGCTAAAAATCTTCCTGACGACTGGAAGAAAGTTTATAGCGATGCCATGAACTCATCATCGTCCGTAACTGGTGATGTTCAAAGTATGGTTGGTGACTTTAATTCGGAAGTTGATGATATGAATCCTTCTGATGCAATTAAAGCTCTAAATAAAAAGTTGGCCGAGAAAGGAGCATATGACCGTGTTATAGCTGAAAAGGCATATAACAATCAGATGCAGGAATTAAGTGATATGCAAGCACTAACCGAGCAGATTTCCACAACTAAAGATGTAAAGGAAGTTGCTGATCTTCAGGCTCGCATTCAAACCGCGCAAGGCGCAATTCAGGGCGAGCAAGCGAAACTGAAGCTCATGAGTATGCTTCAGGAATCACAAGATAAGTTGTATGAAGCTCAAAGAGAACGCGCCGTAGGTAATTTTATTTATGGTTCTGATGGTGGTCATAACCCCGCTCCGTTGAAATAAGGTGATTATATGAAAACGACTTTAAAAGTAGCTTTAGTTTTTATCGGTGTTTCCGCTCTCGCTGGTTGTAAGCCTGAGCATGACAAAGATTGGTATAAGTCGCATGAGACAGAGCGAAAACAAATGCTTGTTGAATGCAAAAAGAACGCTGAATCCTTGCAGGATGCTGATTGTAAAAATGCAAGAGACGCAGAGACTGAACTTTTTGTTCATGGGAAAGATAACTCTCATAGCGTGCCGAAGTTAAACTAAATTTCAGGGTGTAGTTATGGCATTTAATACTGTTCAGCAGATATTTGACATAATTGATGATCTGATAAATATGATGGTTGATACCAACGTAACAACCATCATTGCAACCGTCACACCAACGGTTGCAATATTTTTGACCATCAAGTTTATGGCTCAAGGTGCATATTCCGCTCTTAGCCCCGGAGGGGGCGGGGAGGCGCTTGGGGATTTAATTACACAATATATGAAAGCGGCTGTTGTTTTGAGTTTTGCAACGGCTGGCGGGTTATATCAAACCGACCTTGTGCATTTGGCTTTAACCCTGCCTGATAATTTTGCTTCAATATTGGTGACTCAAAATAAAACCTCAAGCACAGGGATGGCAGCCATTATTGATACTGGGGTAGACCAGTCTATAACGGCAATACAAACAGCGTTCGAAGGGGCTGGCATTAGCGCTAACGGCATAATGAGCGCAGTAATCGGACTCATTCTAATAGCAGCGACCGTAGTTCTTTGTGGGTTGGGTTCTGCCTTTGTAATTATGGCTAAAGTGCTACTGGCTATAAGCCTGTGTTTAGGTCCAATAGCTATATTCTGTCTCCTGTGGAATCCAACAAAAGGCATATTTGCTAAGTGGATGGGGACCGTTATTAATTACAGCTTGGTCATAGTTCTTTTGGCTCTCGTATTTGGGTTGTTAATGAGCCTCTTTACAAAAATGATTTCCGGTCTTAACGGCAGCGAAGGCTTTGATGCCTTATCAACGGCTATTGGACTGGTCATTCTCACCATTGTTTCCGTCTATGTGTTGTTCCAGGTTCCAGCGGTAGCGTCGAATTTCGGTAGCGGTGTTTCTGCTGATATAGCTTCTGCGGCCCGCCATGCGGGCCACTCGATGAATACGATGGGTAATGTTGCCTCTAATGGGATTTTTGGTGGAGCGAAGCCTTCAGCAAGACCTTCAGCAGCTGGCGGCGGCGGTGGACAAAGCGCCAGCAGTAGCGGCAATGCAGGGGCTGGCGGTTCAGGTCTGACAGGAAAGGCGCGTGGTAGCCGGGGAAAAGCAGCATAAATAAACAAAAGTCGTTGAAATTGCAATTTCACGGATATAAGATAATAGAACGCAATGGACAAATGAGGTCGAAACTATGCGCGCAATCGTACTTTTAGGGGTGTTGTTGTTAGGGGCATGTTCCAGCAGTTTCAAGCCACCGCCGGAGCCGGACTGGAGCCACACCGTGCCAGTCAATAAAACGCTTCCAGTAGATACACAGGGATAAGGTGGTTGTTATGAGAGAGAAAAAGAAAGGGCTGACCAAAGAGGCCATCAAAGAGTTCAACGAAAGCCGTAAAGGGCTGGAAGTGGACGTTATGAACGAAGTGTTATCTTCACGCCGCACGGCGTGGATAGTCGCCGCGGTCGCATCCGTTGTAGCGGTTGTGGCAATCGGTAATGCTACCTTTGTGAATTACCGCTACAGCCAGCCAATACCGCCGTTCCTGTTGACGCTGAACCCCAGCAATCACGAGGTATCACAGGTTAAGCTGACGCGTGACGATGCCACCTATGGCGACGAAATTGATAAGTATTTCCTGACTCAATACGTTATCCACCGAGAATCCTACGATTTTTATTCCCTGCAAGTGGACTATGACGCCGTAGGTTTAATGTCCACGCCGAACGTGGCGGAAGCCTACCTTTCCCGGTTCAAGGGTAAGCAAGGGATTGATAAGGTCCTGGGTGACAGCGAGACAACGCGAGTAAGCATCAACTCAACCATTCTCGATAGAGAGCATGGCGTGGCGACCATTCGCTTTACGACCGTTCGCCGCTCTCGTAGCAATAACTTTGACGATCCACCGAAGCGCTGGATTGCCATCCTGGGCTACGAGTACAAATCGCTGGCTATGAACGCCTCGCAGCGCTACATCAACCCGCTCGGCTTCCGCGTCACCAGTTACCGCGTTAACCCTGAGTCGAACTGAGGACTGTACTATGAAAAAAGTAGTCTTATCCGCAGTGATCGCAATGGCGCTGGCCGGGACCACATTCAACGCAGCGGCGCTTCAAGCGCCGAAAAGTTCACCGTATGACTTCCGTATCAAAACGGTAGTTTATAACCCGGTCGATGTGGTGCGAATTGATGCGGTAGCGGGCCTGTTTACGCATATCGTCGTTTCCCCGGATGAAAGCTATATCACTCACGCTTTCGGTGATTCTGCTGGCTGGATTTTCTCACACAAACTTAATCACTATTTCGTGAAACCTAAGACCGAAATGAGTGATACCAACCTGACCATCGTTACTGATAAACGGTCTTATAACATCGTGCTTCACTATATCGGTGAGACGACAACAAAGAACGCTGACGGCACAGAAACAAAATCGTTTATCAAAACGCCGTGGTCAATGAAACAGGCCACGCTTCAGCTGACCTATGAATACCCGTTTGACGAGCAGAAAAAAGCCTCCAGCGTGGCTGAGAAAAAGCGCCTGACGGAGAAGCTACGGGAGTCTGCTTTCGCTGGTCCTAAAAACTACCAGTATGAAATGAGCGACGAGCCGGAAATGGCAGATATTCAGCCGATCCATGTTTGGGATAACTACCGTTTCACGCGCTTTGAGTTCCCGGAAAACGCCGACTTACCGCAGGTTTATTACATATCGTCCAGCGGCAAAGAGACGCTCCCTAACTGTCGCCCGGTTGGTGAACATAACAACATTCTGGAATGCCAGAACGTAGCGAAAGAATGGCGTGTAAGGCTTGGCTGGACAAAGGTTGTTGGTATCAAAAATATCAACTACGTGCCTTCAGCTGGCGCAATTTCCACTGGCACAGCCTCCCCGGATGTAAGAAGGGTGCAAAAAGGAGGGGATAACTAATGGCCCGTAAAGTCGATATTGATAGCGAGCTGGATAACAACAACAGCTTCAACGATGAACGCGGGGGAATGCCCGCACAGAAACGCCGCACCGCACCAGGGCTAAAAGCCTTTATTGCTATCCTGGCTATCATCGCCATGTGCTTCGTTGGCGTCACTATTTACACGCACACACGCAAAGCGCCGGACACGGCCAAAGCTGACAGCGGTAATAAAAATGATGGGGTTAGCAGTCTGCCTAACTATCAGTTCAACACTAACCCGAACGTTGGCGGGGCAGCGGCCCCTGACGCTAATCAGAAGGCGATGCAGGATAAAGCCAGAGCGGAATATGAAGCCAGTCATAGCAACACGGGCCGGGCCAGCAACGGGAAGAAGCAGCTGACACCGGAAGAAGTCGCCATGCAGCGCCGTCTTGATGGCGATCTTTCCGGCGAGCAGGGCGGTAGCCAGACTCCGGCCAAAAAAGAGCAGCAAAGCGACGAAGGCAGCGAAGGCAGCAGCGCGTTAGCAAAAGAGCTTACACCTGCCCGCCTGAAAGGCAGCAGAGCGGGCGTAATGCAAAATATGAGCATGACCATTGCTAAAGGGACGATGATACCGTGTGGCACGTCTACGGAGCTGGATACGACCGTTCCCGGCATGGTGTCCTGCCGGGTGACGCGTGATGTGTATTCCCTCGATGGGTTGGTGAAGCTGATCGACAAAGGCGCATTTGTTACGGGCCAGATGAACGGTGGCCTCAAAAATGGTCAGGCTCGCGTCTTTGTGCTGTGGGAGCGAGTGGTAAACCCGGATGGCACATTCGTTAATCTGGATAGCGCCGGGACCAACTCTCTCGGTAGTTCCGGTGTTCCCGGACAGGTTGACTCCCACTTTTGGGATCGCTTCGAAGGGGCCGTGTTCATTTCCGTCCTGTCTGACGCGCTTCAGGCTGGCGTGGCCGCAGCTCAAAACGGCAATAATATCCAGTTTAGTAATACGCAAAACAACTCGCAGGAACTGGCCTCTGAAGCACTGAGAGCCACGATTAACATCCCGCCAACACTCTACGACCAGCAGGGCGACGCAATCAGTATCTACGTCGTTCGTGACCTCGATTTCAGTGATATTTACTCACTGGCAGACAACTAATCAACGTGGGCCGGAAGGCCCACTGTTCTTTGTAGCAGGAGATAACTTACATGAATCAATCATCGGCTTATTACCAGCTGGGGCCGCTGCGGGAGTATTTCGAAGATCCGGGCGTATTTGAAGTCCGAATCAACCGTTATAACGAGGTGGTTTGTGACACATTCGAAGGCCGCAAAATCATCCAGAACGACAGCATTACCGGCGCGTTTATCGATAACCTGACTGCGGCATTAACCAGCGCCAATAACGTTTCGCGCCAGATGATTAATGACGTGGTGTTACCGGACGGTTCCAGGGGAATTATCTGTTTACCGCCTGCGGTGATCGATAACACCGCCGCTATCGCTTTTCGTAAAAATATCGCGCTGGATAAAGACCTGGCGACGTTAAGCCAGGAAGGTATCTTTGAGTTTTGCCGGGAAATTGACAGCCATAAGCGCGAGCTGGACGACGACGATCTCCTGCTGAAAGAGTTATACCGGGCTAAACGCCGGGAAGAATTTTTGCTTACTGCGGTACGGAAAAAGCGAACCGTTGTCGTTGTGGGAGAAACCGGGTCAGGGAAAACGGTACTCACCCGCGCCCTGCTCAAAGCCATTAGCCCGCAGGAACGCGTGATAATCATGGAGGATGCTCACGAAGTTGAAGCTACCCACCTGGAAGAAGCCGTTTATATGAAATATGGCGGTAAAGATAAACCAGGGCTGGCTACGCCGACGCAGTGCCTTAAAGCCTGTATGCGCCTGACACCAGATCGTATCTTCATGACAGAGCTGAGGGATGATGCTGCATGGGATTACCTTCAGGCGTTGAATACCGGACACCCTGGCGGCTTAACCTCCACACATGCTAACTCGGCGATGGATGCCTTCACCCGTATAGGGTTGATGGTTAAAGCTACCGAAGTGGGCCGTATGCTGGATATTTCTGACATTATGCGCCTGCTGCACTCCACTATTGATGTGGTCGTTTTCATGGCGAAAAGGAAGATTCGCGAAATCTACTATTCGCCAGAATATAAGTATGAGTGCATGAATGGAGGGATAAAGTGAAAAAAGGAGCAATCATATTCCTGACGGGGGTTCTGGCCTTTTCCTCCCTGCCCTCAATAGCCGCCGATTCGCCATCGGTACAGGTCGGGTTTTCTCCTGAAGGTAGCGCTCAAACGTTGGTAATTGGCGCTATCGACTCCGCGCAATCCTCGATCCGAATGATGGCTTATAGCTTTACCGCGATGGATATAATGCAGGCGCTGGTCAAAGCTAAAAATCGCGGTGTCGATGTGAAAATCGTTATCGACGAACGCGGCAATCGTAATGACGTAAGCCACCGTGCGATGAAGTACATTGTGAAAAACGAGATCCCGCTGCGGGTGGATAGCGACTTTCCTATCCAGCATGACAAGGTGATGATTATTGATGAACGGTCAGTTCAGACGGGCAGCTTCAACTACACCAAAGCAGCAGAATCTAAAAACTCGGAAAACGCGGTGGTGATCTGGAACATGCCCCAGCTGGCAAAACCTTATCTTGAGCACTGGGAGGACCGTTGGAATCGTGGGGAGGACTATAAATGATAGAAAAATTTGAACGCTATATTTTCAAACATGCCGTACAGCCACTGAAATTAGTTGCTGTGGTAGCAATAGCTGCGGAGCTATCGCGCAGAGGATTAATGTTCATAGGTATACCCGCTTTTACCTCTTTCATTACAAATATGCTCGGTATTTTGATAATCATGTTAATGCAAAAGCCGATAATGATAAGAGGTGTGTACGAGACTAAAGATCGTTCAAGTTCCTATAGATGGATGCATTTTGCCATAACAGGACTTCAATCTATGTCCGTTGTAGTCCTGCTACTAATACCGATTTATGAGCGATAAAAGCATGAAAGGCGGCGTAAGTCGCCTTTTTCCAAAGGCTCCGCCCCTCCTGACGAGCTTCAAAAAAAAGCTACAAGTCAGAAGTAGGCGAAACCCGACACAGCTTAGAGATCTGCCGCCTTTCGTTGGCATCGCTCCCCCTGGTTACGTCCTGTGTTCCTGTCATATCGTTTACCGAAACCTGACCGCCTTTAGCCCATTCGGGCAACGTGGCGCTTTCTCATAGCTCACGCTTAAAGTTCTCGGCTCGACTTAGACAGTTCGCTCCAACGCTGCGGGTTTTAACCAGACTCCCCGTCTCCCGCTGCCGTTACGCCTGACTATGACAAACACACGATTTCCAGTTCGTCAGGCGCGGCAAATCGCCGCCATTGGTAACAGCCAATGCGGTAACGTCATTCGAGCAGGGAGATGGGACTTGAATTGCAGCCATGACGACTGCTACACTACATTTGAATTTAACGGTGACTGTTCTCCCTGCTTCGGATTCAGTTACCAGGTGCAAAGAGTTGACGCTCTTATCACCTTCGAAAAAACCACCTTGCCGGGTGGTTTTTTCGTTTCTGAGCAAGAGAGTACAGGATTTTCAGAGGATCGATCAACGATCTTTGATCTTCCGTTATTCCTCATCGCCTTCAATATCATCGTAGTAAAGGCTTTCTGGATACAACTCCATTAGCTGAGATAGCGTGTCCTGCACTTCATCCAGCCGATTTACCAGATGGGATATTTGTTCGTCCAGGTCACTCGCCAGCTCGAACAATGCTGAAACCCGGCTACGTGAACCTTCGTTAATCACTGCCATTGCTATCTCATGAAGCCTGAGTAAATCAGTTCTGATTTGCGGCGGCGCTGAATACTCGCCATCATTAAAATCCCCGCGTAAATCATCAATAGCATCAACAGCTCGCAACAAAGAGGCTGTTTCAAAATTATCAGGTGAGATTTTTTCCCACTCCGCGTTAGTAATTTGCTCACCCATTTTTTGCTCCTTCCGTAAGTAAACGGCCAATTTCGAAAACAGCCGCTGACCGCCCGGATTTCACCGCCTCAACCTTCTGGCCGTCAACGAACCAGTGATTACCGTCCGTTCGGACCAGCTCAAAAAGGTAGGACATATCGTAAACGTGATCCGGTATCACGGTCCCTTCTCCGGCCAGAATGCCCGCCGTTATGGAATGGTTGCCACCGCGCACAAAGCCAATGCGCCAGGGCAACCACAAGTCAACATAGTGGTTGATTTTATCCTGCTTCCACGGCCTGCCCTTATGGGTTCCAATGTGCGAAACGTTATCGATATAGCGTGTCAGGCTCCAGGGCCACGGCAGCACCATTTCACTTGCCAGCGACAACGGATAATCAGCGCCGTCCAGTTCACCCTCTTTCATCTTCTCGTAAGATTGCACCTGGATAAGCCCTTCAAAGAAGAACTCCTGCGGGGTCATATCCGGGCGGGCATCAGTCCCTTCCTCGGCTACCGCCAGCAAGAAATCACTCTGTACTGGCCGCACGATGGCGCGAATGAGATCAGGTAGCGCCTTAACGGGTAATTTTTCGGCCACCGAAAGCAGGTGATCGAAGCGATTTTTTTCATTGCCGGCAGCGGCTTTTTCTTTCTTATTTCGGTTCCAGAACATCATAGGCCGTAGCCCTCCTTGTCATGATCATGTTGATGATTTTCGTGCTCATGCTGCGGTAGTTCCACGTCACGCGCACGTTCATATTCTTCATACGTGCTGTAGTCCTGCATGTCGCCATAGTCCGGCCCTTCGTCAGCATACCGCTCATAGTCGTGGTAGGGGTTCGCCTCCATTTCCGGTGTAGCTTCTTGCCTCTGCTCGTACCGGATAGCTGCGTTGACTTCCTCCTGCTCACGCTGGCGCAAATCCTGAGACGTGTTTTCAGTACCTGAAGTATCAGGGCCATCATGCGCGGCTTCTGTCGCGTTTTTCATGGTGTTTTCCTTCTCTTCGGTTTGATGGCCAGCATCATGGCCATAACTTTTTTCCTGTTGGCCATCGCTATGGCCATAGCTCCGGTTTACGTCTTTGTAACGTTCTTCCATCCCTAAGAATCGGTCTATTTCGCTGGCCGTGGTCTTAGGACTGTTGCGGCTGGCACTACTCAACAAACGCTTTTTGTCATCGGTGAAGATCTCGACTTCATGACGGGCGCGGGAAATCCCAACGTAAAAAACGTCTTTGGAAGTCGTCAGAGAACGGGTATCGATGTTAAACAGTACCCGATCACAGGTAAGCCCCTGCGCTTTATGGACGGTCGTTGCATAGGCATACGAAAGATAGGCGGCCTGCTTCTGGTCCAGCTCGATTTCCCGGCCCTTCGCGTTGGTTAACGTAAAAGTGCCTTTCTCGGTAGTCCCGGTCACGGTGAAGCGGTCGCCGTTCGCCACATCCAGCGTCTTATCGTTACGCGTCACCATCACTTTATCGCCCACGGCCAGCTCGGCGGCCACGCTGGTATAAACAGATAAATTTTTATGTGTGCGCGGGCTGAAGCTGATTTTCTGGCCGTCGCTCCCGGCCACGGTCAGCAGGTTCCCCGGACCTGTATCCAGCACCCGGTAAGACTCGCCCCGCTGAAGTCCGTTTTTATAGTCTTTTTCGGGGATGATAATTTGCCCTACCTGGTAGTATTTACTGTCCCTGCGTTCGGCCTGCGTGGAGTCAACGCGCTCCAGAAAATTCACCTCCACGCCTTTTCCTTGCAACTGCAACGCCTCCCGAATCTGGCTGTTGAGGATTACCCTTGATTCGTTTGTGCCGGAAATAATCAGCGTACCTTCGCGCTGCTCCGGGGAGAATGACAGCCAGCGATTCGCTACAGCCTCCAGCCGCTTATCCTGGTCCTTCTCTGCGCTAATATTGCTGAGTCGGGCCAGCGAGCCGGATATGTGGCCCTCTGCGGCCAGCTTCACCGCCTCAAGCAACACGTCATTTTTCTGGCGCTGAATATCCTTCATGTAGCTGGTCTGCATTCCGGCGCTGATCAGCTGTTCAAATGGCTTGCCCGCCTCTACGGCTTTTGTCTGTGAGGTGTCGCCCAGGAATACCGCTCTGGCCCCGGCCTTCTCGATGGTTTCCATCAGCACCTTCATCTGTCTGGCCGGAATCACGCCCGCTTCATCGATAAAGACCACGCTTTTCTCGTCTATCTTTTTGTCCTTTGCCTTCACGAAAGCGGCAACGGTACGGGCGGGCATACCTTCATCTTCCAGGGATTTTTTCTGCGTACCGTAGGGAGCCAGTGCGGTGACGTTAAAGCCCTGCGACTCCAGAACGGCCTTCGCGCTCATGGTCATATAGCTTTTCCCGGTTCCGGCGAAGCCGTGGGCCGCAACAAAGCGATCTGTCGTGGTGCAAATATCTACGACGCTTTTCTGCTGCTCGGCCTTCAGGGTCTTGCCGACCAGCTGCGCGGTAACTTGCTCGCTTGTTAGCGCGGCGATCACCTTGCCCCGACCGCGAGCCTCGATATTCAGCACCGCTTTCTCTACCCGGATACCTTCAACGGTCGTTACCCGATGGCTGGTTTTTTTCAGGCGGCCAGACTTGATACCTTCAGCAACTAATGCCTTCGCCTGGTCGTTGTTCATCCCTTTTTTGTCGGTCAGCTGCGCCTGCCATTCCGCTTTCGTCATGGCTGGTAGCGGTGGCGCGTCTTTGCTTCTCTGGTCAGTCGTGGTGGTGTATCGCGCTTCACCTTCGATAATGGCCCCCTTTGCCACAGCGCGATAATAGGCGGCTTCAATATCCTGCTTTGATGCCTGGCCGATAGCCTTTTTATTTGCCACGGCCAGCAATCGGGACTGGTCAAAAGACGCATCGCGCTCTGAAAGGGATTTAAGCGCAAACTGAATCGCCCGGTCGGCTTTTACCTCCGGGCTGGTGAAGTTAGGGACGGTATTCATTGACGTTTGCGGGCCGTCCTTGCCTTTGCCAGCCCAGGACAGATCATTGAAGTCGATTCCCAGCTCGTTAGCCCGGTTAACCCACTCTTTATGAATATCTTCACGCGAATAGTCGTCTGTTTTTTTGTCGCGGGTCGCCATCGATACCCGGCTTTTGGTCTGTGCGTCAGCGGTTTCGCGGGTCAACCCCATAGCCGCCAGCCCTTCTTCTATCTGAGCAGAACGCCGCGAGAATCCCCGGATTTGTTCATCCGTAAAGTGCGCCATATCAAAGGTGTTATTTTTGTTGTTATAGCGCAGCTCATACCCGGCCTTTGTCAGCTCCAGCGCCAGCTCTTGCTTGTAGACATCCCCCAGGTGCATCTTGGCCCGCATCAGTTCATCGTTTTTAAGCGCCCTCCATTGACCATCCCCGCGCTGTGTCATGTTCATGACAAAGGCGTGGGTATGCAGCTCCGGGTCAAGGGCGCGTGATGTTTCATGCCGGAAGGAAGCAACAACCAGATTACCGGTATTCTGCGTAATGGTTTTCCCTGCGTGGGTCGTGCGGGCCTGAGCCAGCTTTTCCGCTTCCTGGACGGCAGCGGCAACCGCTTTTTCATGGGCGGCGATAATAGCCTTATCGCCGTGGATCAGCGCCTGCATCGATACGCCTTTAGGCGCGGAAAATGTGAGGTCGTATCCCAGCCGTTCTTTCGTCGCGTCACCGCTGGAGCGCTTCATCTGTGTAAAAGGGTCAATCTCCCCGACAAGCAGTTCTTTGAAACGCTGGGAACTGACCTCGCCGGAAAGGCCCAGCGCTTCAGCACCCTGACCATGCCACGCGGTAAAGCTGCTGTCTTTGCTGTAGTAATCGTCTTTTGCATCAGCGTAGTAGCCTACAACTGACGCAATATCGATACGGGTGATAGTCGTAATATCAAGCATGGCGCTACCTCATGATGATGCCCGGAACCGGGTTCTTACGCGTGTATTGCACATGTTTAGTCTTGAACTTGCCGACAGGCAGATCACCAGGGAAATAGACGTATCCAGTGAGGTTTTTCAGCTCTGATATTTCCGTAGGAGTAACGGCTCTGACGGTGCGCGTTTCGATGCGTGGCCTGTTACCAATGCCCGCCTGGAATGGGTTGCCTTGTTTATGTTCCACTTCGCCCTCAATCTCGCCCAATGCGCGGGACATTTGCTCAAGGGTTTCTTTACCTAATCGACTGCTACCCATGACGATGCCGGAACGCATACTTCCCAGCAGTGTTTCCGCTATGTTGATGCCGTAGCGCTCAATCAGCTGAGAGTACGTCTGGTAGCCCGCCCATACAGACGCGCCGCTTTTGCGGCCCTTCGTCAGTAAATCCTGTAGGTTTGGCAGATATTCCAGTGATTCCAGCTCGTCGATAAAAAACAACGTGCGTTGGTCGCGCTTACCCATACCCAGCAGGCTTGAAAACATAATATCCAGCCAGCATGAGATCAGCGGATTGAGGCTCTTTTTCATCTGCTCCTGCCAGGTGATAAACAACGTGCCGGGTTTATCATCTTCCAGCCAGTCACGCAGCGAGAAATCGCCTGCGGGCATCTTCAGGTGTGGGGCTAATTTGTCACCCAGGACAAAACGGGCGCTCCCGGTGGCCCTTTCAGCGCCTTTGATAAACAGGGCTTCCGCAGGTGTACCTTTCACAAACTCTTTTAATTTTTCATTCTCAACAATGGTACACCAGTGCATGACTTCTTCCATTGTTGGGCTACGTTTAAGCGTGAGTAACTTCTTTGATACCTCACGATAAATAAGACGACCATATCTATACCATTCCTCTGCTGAACGCTCCTTACTTTCCTGAATAATAGATACAGCATAGAGATCATAGTCAAAGTCATCGCGTATCTCGTTGAACATTGACCAGCCGGGAGAACGTTTATCATAGGGGCTAAGAATCACATCACCGGGACGATAAAACGTCTCAACATATTCGCCATTTGGATCAAGAACAATACGCTTATCCGTGCCTCTTTTCAGGCTTGAATATATAGCTTCCTTGATAATCGTTGATTTACCTGTACCAGTAGCCCCGCCGATTGAAAAATGAAGAGTCTCATATTCAGTAGGCACAGGAACACCTGCAACCGTTAATTGCTTATGACCACGCTCTTTTGTTTTCTCGGCTAAAGATGAAGCTCTTACTAATTTAGTGCCACGGAGTACGCGTTTAAAACGTGGTCCTTTATACACCCGACCCTTATCGTAAATAATGAATCCTATAAAGCCACACAAACCTATAACTGCACCTGCAATAATCGCCACCCATAACGGCCACAGGTTGAACGTGTTTTTTAGCAAATAGGGGACAAGGTAGTGAGCCGTTTCGCTATTAATACCATAAACAAACTTTGCAGTAATAAACCACACAAAGGGTATCGGTCCCAGCAGCGAGCATAAAAATATAAGTCCTCTTTCTTGTTCTGTCATTATTCCTTCCTCTCTTGTTTACTTTCCCATACCTTGTATCCGTTACGTTCCAGCTCTCCCCAGGCGGATTTCATATTGGCCGGGGTCGCCATCGAACGCAGCAGGATCACCGTCTCGATTGCCAGGGATTCGTGCAGCATCATCTGACCGGGAGGCGGCAACTTGAGTTGTGACAGCTGCTTGACCAGACCTTTCAGCTCCGAGGAAAACGCGCTCATGTCTGTCTCTGATACCTGGTCAAACAGAATATCGAGGCGTCGATTTACTTCGTTTATCTGTTCCGTAACCTGACTCAATCCACCTATCCGGCCACCTGATCCGGCCAACAAACAACGGCGCATATAGTCCGATCTGTTCGTTCCGGCTAGCCTGTCGATAAGCTCTTTTTCTTCGTCCGTTACCTTGCATGTGATGATCGGCATCATGTCCTCAACTGGTGATTTTTCGTGTTCAATCTGGCGGTAGTTTAACCGCATGAGGTAAGTATTAACAAAGTAATACCTGAATTTCCATACAAACCATGCTCTTATGCTTTTTTTTTAATACCTTTTTAATACCCGCAATCCGAAATATTTCATTTTTTGTTTTTTTAATCAGTTAGTTAGTGCGATTCATCGCACTGCGTTAGGTGTATAGCAGGTTAAGGGCTAAAAAATAATCAGTTTGGTGGGAGCGATCTACGGAGGTTAAGGGGTATTTTGGTGAAAAAGCGTTCAATATCCCGGTATTCATGCTTGCATGAATACCCATACACCACAAATACACCACTATTACGTCAATTCATGGTTGACATTACACCACAATTACATCACTCTTACGTCATGGGATAGTTGATACGACACAAATACATCACTATTACATCAAAAATACATCATTCTACATGAGGGTACTATGAAGCCCAAAAGCATCAGGGCAGCAATTCAAATGATGTTGCCGGAAGTAGAAGAAATGCTGTCGCTGGGAGTCTCCAGAGAGGAGGTTTTCAAGGCGGTATCTGAACGCTTCGGCCTGGAGAATGTGAACGTCCGAAGTTTTGATACTGCCCTGTATCGGGCCAGGCAAAACCGGGCGAAACATACCGCCCCTGATTCTGTATTGCACAATACAGAATCAGCCGGAGCCAGTGAGCAACAGAAGAAACCTGTATTGCACAATACAGAAAAACCCGCGAAGTCTGAGCAGGTGAAAAAAGATGTATTGCACAATACACAAAGTGCGACCGAGGGAGACGAAACGAAACAGTCACCGGGTATCATCGGAAAGGAATTTTTTGACGAGGCAAGAGCCGAGTTCGATCCTAATGAGTTCATCAAAAAATATTGAGGTGTGCAATGAAAGTAGCGGTTATTAATTACAGTGGCAGCGTTGGCAAAACTTTAGTTTCAACTTACCTTCTCGCCCCGCGCCTGAAAGATGCGAAATTTTTCGCGGTCGAAACCATTAACCAGTCAGCGTCTGATTTAGGGATTGAAAATGTCACCAGTTTTAAAGGTGATGATTTCTCCCGTCTGATTGAGGATGTGGTTTTTGAAGATGCAGCGATTATTGATATTGGCGCGTCAAACGTGGAACCGTTTTTAATGGCAATGTCCCGCTTCGATGGCGGCGCAAATGAATTTGATATGTATTTCATTCCAGTAACACCGGAAGATAAAGCCATCAAAGAAAGTATGAAAACGGCGCACACGTTAAGCAAGGCTGGCGTGGATAACAAAAAGATTATCTTTGTTCCAAACCGCGTTAATCCGGGTGATGATGTTGAAAATGTTTTCAGCCCGATTTTCGACTTCGTGAAGCAAACTAAAGTAGGCCGCATTAATAAAAACTCTGCGATCTATAATAGTGAGGTGTACGAATATCTTGCGCATCACAAAATTTCGTTTGAAACGCTGACCGCTGAAGATGCGGAAGAATTTAAAGCCCGCGCTAAAGCATCAGCTGACGCAGACGAACGCCGCAAAATGGCGCGTCGTTATACTTACATGAAACAGGCTATTCCGGTTAAAAGTAACCTGGATAAAACATTCTCCCTGTTAATCGGAGATTAAGCATGGATAAGCAGCCCGATAAATTAGACGTATTGATGGACTGGTTTTTGGGAGACGCGAAGGAAATTGTAGAAGCCATGAAGCAAGTGAAGGTTGAACAAGCCGACATGCTTCAGCAGCTGGGCGAACTCAAAAGCGCACTTGAATTGACGGCAGACGATTCGAGAGCGGAAATCATCGGCAGCCTGAGAGACATACAGGCAGCGATGAAGGAGGAAAACAAAGCGCGGTCAGACTTTCTGACGCGCTGGCAATCACTCCAGCACAACAACGCCAGCACCATCGTTAACCGCGTCGTGATCATGACGGCTGTTTGTTCCATCGTCGGCGCGGCCATTGGCGCGGCGCTGACCTTACTGATCCTGAAGTAACCACAAGGCCGGACTCCCGGCCTTTTCTCTTTTCTCAATCGTGACAGTCACGGTGATAAATATGGACAAAACAGAACGCGAGAGGATGTTAGCCAGACGGCGGCAAGCCCGCCGCCGCGAACGGTTACGCGCCGAAGGTGTTAGCGTGACAGTCACGCTAACGCACGATGAAGCCGCGCAACTGGAAGAACTACGGCAGGTACGCCGGATGGGTAAACAACCCTATTCACCAAATGAGTTTTTCCAGCTGCTGCTGATCCGCAACTGGCAACAGTGGGAGAAAGAAAAAGCCGCGCTGGGTACATGCCAGCACTGCGGAAAATCAAAAGCCGGTGGCGGCTGCGGCGGGGAGTTTCAAAAGGAAACATACCAATGCTGGCTGGCGCAGGACGCAAACGCGCTTAACCTTTAGTGTATTGTGCAATACAGAAAAGCCCGGTTAATACCGGGCTTTGTCGTTGTAGGGAGGCTTATTTTTTTTCCTGCTGCAACAGGTAATCAATCTTTGCTGCAAGCGCGTATGTTGACGGGAACGCGCCTTTTGTTCGCTGGTTAGGTAACTGATTGAAGGCCATCAGGCAGGCTTCGAGAAGGTAGGTTTTCTGGCTCTCCAGCTCTGCTTTCAGCTGGGACGGTGTTGTGATTTTTGTCATTAGGCTTACTCCTGATAAGTGCCGCTTTGGGCTGTATTGCCCGGATTTCACCGGGCGGGGTGTTTATAGCTCAATCAGGCCGGGATATGGCAATAGGCCAGCTCGCGATGCAGGTCATTTTCAAAACCTGTCTCATAGTCCCACGCTCGCCAGACAAGGCGACCATCCACAACCTGGCGGATCTCGATTTGCTCGCTATCGTAGCGGTCTGTATTGGCTACTTCGACGGTTATTGTAGGGGTGTTGTATTCGCGAATAATTGCAGCGATATGTTGTTTCATTGGGGACTCCGTAGGTTGCCGCTTTGGGCTGTGTTACCGGGCGGCGGTATTGCCTCCCGATAAAATCAGTATCGCTTTTTTTGCCCCAAAAGTCAATATTAGTAAATACATTTATTACTTATATTTCATGAAGCTACGCAGTTAAAAAGATGCGCGGAGCGCATGGGAGGCGCAACGCGCCGGAAGCCCCGCAGCGCAAAGCGCGAGGACTTAAAAAGCGTTACGGCTTTAGCCGTAATAATCCCCCTTCCTGCAAAGCCATCCTTTCCACCGCTCCCGCCGCCACGCCACGGCCACACATAAGCCCTGTCCCGGTGAGCGGCCTGTGCGGCGCTCTGCGACGCGCTGGGCGTGATTTCCGGGTCCGTGGTGGGTCAGCGCAGCTGACGCGCCCGGATGGGCTGTAAACGGGCTTACAGCGCCGCTGGCGACGTTGGCCGGTACGATCAAATTTGCTGAACGACACACGCAGCCGGCAGCAGCTGAGAAGCAGCTGCAGCTGGCGGGCGCCCATTTTGGGTTTTGCGTTATTTCAGTGAGTTAGCGACAGCAGGCAGGAAAAACAGGCATTCAGTATTTTTGATGCCTTATAGCCCCGTTGCGGGGCGGTTGGCGCGGCGCGGCCTTTGGCCGCTGCAAGCGCCGGGCTTGACGAACTGATACCCGTTGAGCTGCACAATCCATGTTTATCACAAGCGTCAGCGATGGAAGCCCGAAGGGGCGAGACAGCAAGGCTGGCTCGATGCGCAGCACGACGTAGCGGCCCGCAGGGAGACGCCCTATTTAGCGCTCGCCACCCATTTGTACAGACACCCAACCGACAGATTCAGATCGGCAGCAATATCCTTAACTTTCTCACCAGTCACCTTTCTGGCCGTCATTCTCTGCACGGCTTCATCCCTGAGCGTATCAGGAACGACCTTCACCACCGGAGAATGCTTCCATATCTGATGTACCCGCGCGACGTTCGCCGCCGCCACTTTATGCAACCTGGTGCTGGTCGCACGTTCAGGAGCATTCTTCCGGCCTTCGGCCATGAGCGCGAGCTGGTCAGCGGGGCGAATTTCGCCCCGCCGGATACGGCGCAAAACATTTTCCCGACACTGGCGGGAATGCTCGGCACTGGCAAGCGGCCTGTGTAGTGGTATGCCCCAGCGTTCCCGGTACTGTCTGGCGTTCATCTGGTGGGCTTTACTCAAATGAGGGGCCAGGAAAGAAAACTCCTTCCCGCACTCCAGGCACTTAATTTTTTCCGGTGCGTCGTCATGATCAGCCATCGTCCGGCCTCCTTTTCGTTATGCAGGGCGGCGATTAGCCGCCCTGCAATTTAATTAATAATCCTCCCGCTGTGTCCAGCGGTTATCCGTCAAAGCCTGCTGCGCGGTGCTGCTATCCGGGAAGTATTCAGCGGATTCCCTTGATACCGGGTAGCCCTCATTGGTGGCCGTACCGATGTAAAAACCGCGCTGGCTTTTCAGGATCTGCAACTCCAGGTCAAAACCCTGTTGCTGGGCGAGTTTTCCTTTTTCCATTTTTTTCTCCAGGCTGGCGGGGGTTTCCCCCCGCCTGTGGGTTAGTGAGATTTACGTGACAGGTAAAGCGGCAGGAAGCAATCAAGCGCATACAGGAATGAAACGACCGACGCAGAGCCGTACAGCAGCGCCAGCGGCACGTTATCGGCATAGCTAAACACGCCTGTTGATGCGGCCAGCCCCAGCACGGTAGTACACGCACCGCCCAGCTGGACTTGTTCGCGGTAGCCCTGGCGAACCATAAACCACGGAAGAGCCAGCGCGGCGGCGGCGAGAATCAACGCGATTGGGATGATGATCAGATAGTTCATAGATAACTCCTTAGATGCCACTTTGGGCTGTGTTATCGGGCGGCGGTATTGCCTCCCGATGAAATAAGTATCGCCTTTTTTGCCCTCAAAGTCAATATTAGTAAATACATTTATTACATATATTTCATTCACTTCTACCAACAAAAAGCGCCCCGAAGGGCGCTAATTTCAGCGGCTGGATTTATCCACCTTTCCCGCATTGATGCGGATTTGCGCTGCAAGCCCCCAGGTAAAGCAGTCATGCCCGCGCCCCGCCAGCGCCCCGGATTTGTACGCCTCAAGCGTTACATCAGCCGGGATGGTGGTTTCGCCGTATTCTTTGCGCAGCAGTTCGATAGATTCAGCGATCAGCGCGTCGGTCAGGTCGCGTGAGCAAAACAGGTATTTCACGCCACCATAAACACGGTGGAAGCCCGTAATGTTGTATTCGTAAATGTCCTCCATTGAGTTAACGCTACCTTCCTCAAACTTGTCTGTAATCGCTTCTACAGCCTCTTTGGTTGGGCCATCCGTCCACGAAACATAGAGCGCGTTATAGTCACGCATACGGACAGAAAACTTCACTCCGGGGAAATGCTTTTTCAGCAGAATACGGATGTTTTTAGCGGCTAGCTTGGTGGTGTTGCTTTCGGTGGCCGTGGTCAGCAATCCGGCGTTTTCCGGGTCAGCGCTGGCGCGTTCGTTCGCCAGCTGGCGGGCATCTTCTTTCGCCTGGTGTCTCGCTTCGCGCTGGTCGGTCACACTCTGCACAACCTGACGGCGGGCGCGGAGTTCATCGAGTGGAAGGGTCTTATCGATCACCTGGTAAAAGCGCAGGGAAGTTTCCAGCAGCGGGGCGCAGGTTGGGGCATTCAGGCCGAGGATGGTATAGCTGATTTTGCCGTCAGCCAGATTAACCGCGCTTACTACATACTCGTTTTTAAAAGAGGTGAGGCACTGGCCGACAGTTAAAGTAGTCATGATGTTACTCCTGATAATCGCCGCTTTGGGCTGTGTCACCGGGCGGCGGTATTGCCTCCCGATGAATTAAGTATCGCTCTTTTTGCCCTCAAAGTCAATGTTAGTAAATACATTTATTACTTATATTTCATGAAGCTACGCAGTTAAAAAGATGCGCGGAGCGCATGGGAGGCGCAACGCGCCGGAAGCCCCGCAGCGCAAAGCGCGAGGACTTAAAAAGCGTTACGGCTTTAGCCGTAATAATCCCCCTTCCTGCAAAGCCATCCTTTCCACCGCTCCCGTCGCCACGCCACGGCCATACATAAGCCCTGTCCCGGTGAGCGGCCTGTGCGGCGCTCTGCGACGCGCTGGGCGTGATTTCCGGGTCCGTGGTGGGTCAGCGCAGCTGACGCGCCCGGATGGGCTGTAAACGGGCTTACAGCGCCGCTGGCGACGCTGGCCGATACGATCAAATTTGCTGAACGACACACGCAGCCGGCAGCAGCTGAGAAGCAGCTGCAGCTGGCGGGCGCCCATTTCGGGTTTTACGTTATTTCAGTGAGTTAGCGACAGCGGGCAGGGAAAACAGGCATTCAGTATTTTTGATGCGTCAGCGATGGAAGCCCGAAGGGGCGAGACAGCAAGGCTGGCTCGATGCGCAGCACAACGTAGCGGCCCGGAGGGCGACGCCCAGCGTGGAAAGGTAAACGACAGGCACAAAAAAACCCGACTGGTGAGATCGGGCTTTAATGTTTTGCCCCAGACTGAGGCGGGAACGACCAAACAATTGACAACGAAATATTACGTCATGGGTAGCGTAAATGCAAACGACGCGGAATAGGGTATACTGCGCGGGTCAATCTGTTAACGTCCTCGCTCCAGCTCCCCGCTTATGCGGCATGAACGGATTAAAGTCCTGGTTGAAAAACAGGTGGTGCTGTTTCAATGCCCAGGCTGGAGCGGGAACGACCAAACAATTGACGTTGGGTAGTCGCTGTGACAGGCAATGTAAGGGCAATCAGCGACGTTCCGGCTCTGTATGGAGCAAACGGATGATTAACGTGTTAATCGTCGTTCTGCGGGCGGTAGTCGCGGTGTCAAACGCTGTGATTGCAATCCTGGAACTGATCCGCGAATTTGTCGATTGATGAGCGCGGAAACGTAGCTAAAGGCGGGGGGACCACTCCCCGCCTTTTAACATGGCATAGCTACCCAGCATTTCGCGCCGTCATAATCGTTACCGCCTTCAGCAATAAAAACATGACCGTCAGTGTCGATCGCTATCGCGCCGGGGCGCTCACACCCGGCATCACGCAGGCAATTTTTCCAGCCATAGGCTTTCCCTTCCCATATCAGTACCACGCCGCCATCATGCCCCGGCCACGCTTCACGGTAAGCAGCTGCTTCAGCAAGAAACCGTAAGCGGGCGAAAAAGCCGGATTGCTTCAGCTCCTTTGCGTCGGCCAGTTGTGGGAATTTTGCCCTGGTAAAACTGCCCGCGTCCGGCGCGGCCACCACGATTTCATCATCAATGACGTTGCGCCGGATCTCTTTGCCATCCTCGATAACCTTTTTGCGGAACGAGTGCCGGAACACGGCAGAGTAAGCCCCGGATTCATTCACGAAAACGCACGTATCCCAGCGGTGATTGCCCTTACTACGAAACGCCCGGTAAACCTCGCGGCCATACTTGGCCGCATCCTCTTTTTTGAAGTCGAAAGCCATATGTCAGTCCTTTTTCTCAAATACCTGTATGTATTGCCCGCAGCTGGCGCAGCAGTATTCACCCAGCCAGCGGCCATCCTCATTCCAGTCATTACTCCCGCAGCGGCAGCGCACAACGCGGCGCTTGCCTTCCGGCACCAGGAGAGGGGGAAAGATCGTTTCCTGAATGTCCGGCCAGAACCGCACGGATGCCACCCGGACCGCCTTTGTCTGGCCCGAATAGTCGAGATACCGAAACCAGACTTCATCTGTCGTAACCATCAGCATTTCTTCCTGAACGAGTAAGGCGGGCAAATGCCCGCCGCTCCTGGTTAATCTATTGCCCGAAAAATACGGCTCTGTGACTCTGGCGGGAGCGTTTCGGTAAAGTCCCGCAGCGTGTGATAGCGCTCGGCCATCGTCTCATTCACACGCTGCCAGCCACGCTCAAACGCCACGCAGCAAAAGTGGCTGTAGGCATACAGCGCAACGATAATCCCGGCTTCTTTCGCGCTAACAGGTTCATCAAAATAGTTAGGAAGCGTGAGCTGGTAGCCATCCGGCGCGATGAAGGCACACGCACCGTTTTCATAGGTGATGTACTCCCAGCAGCCGCCATCATAGCCAACTGCGTATTTTTTCATAAAGCTGCAAACGTAGTTTTCTGCCTGAAGATAAAATTCTGCGAACGCGTAAGGAAGGAAACGCATTTTCTGAGCGGGGCCATAGATTTTTGCGGTGACGATATTAGCCATAGTATTTACTCCGAGGTTGCCGCTTTGGGCTGTGTTAACGAGGGCGGTATTGCCTCCCGATGAATTAAGTATCGCTCTTCTCGCCCTCAAAGTCAATATTAGTAAATACAAATTTTGTTAGACTTTACTCTTTATCAGCAGTATATTTTCTGTATTGCGCAATACAGAAGGAAGGCCACATGACATTGCCAACACCCGAAACCTACGAAGAACTCCAGCACGCCTACGATTTTTTTGATGAACGGCTTTTTAATAACGAGCTGCCGCCATGCCTGATCACCCTGCAACGTGAAAAGCGTACTTACGGCTATTGCTCATTTCAGCGCTTCGCGGGCCGTGAGAGCGGGCAAATGGTCGATGAAATAGCCATGAATCCGGTGTATTTCTCCATACGCACCATCAAGGCGACGTTATCTACTCTGGTGCATGAAATGGTTCACCAGTGGCAGTTTCATTTTGGCAAGGCCGGGAGACGTGGCTATCACAATAAAGAATGGGCCGCGCTAATGGAGCGGGTAGGGTTAATGCCATCGGATACCGGGCAACCCGGAGGGCGAAAAGTAGGCCAAAGCATGACGCACTACATCATCACCGGCGGCGCTTTTGATCGGGCGTGTGATGAACTGTTAACGCGCAATTTTCAGCTGTCCTGGATGGACCGCTTTCCTCCGTACCAGCCGAAGCCCGGAGCGCCGCAGTCACCCAGCGGAAAAGGTTACATCGATGATGAAGATGATGATGGGGAATACCCGCAGGACGACTACACCGACGAACCCGGCGAACTGGATGATGAAATCATCGAGGCAATGAAGTTTGTTTCACCGCCGCCAGAAACCCCGGTAAACAAGTCCAACCGCGCAAAATACACCTGCCCTGTGTGTCATGTGAATCTGTGGGGTAAGCCGGGTCTGGTCGTGTTCTGCGGCGGGGAGCATTGCGAGAAGGCCGAACTTCAGCCCTCATAAGAAAAGCCCCTGACGGGGCTTTATTTTCATTACAGCGCGTGGATCGCATGGTTAGGGAAGGGGAGTGTAACTGGGGCGAATGGAATATCATCTTCAAAGTCCGGCATCGCGCCCTGTTGTGGTTGCTGCCCTTGCGTTCCCGGTGCAGCAGCTGGCGCACCGCCTCCGCTAAACTGTTGCTGTCCACCCTGACCAGCGGGAGCGCCGCCACCCTGGCGACCGCCCAGCATTTGCATAACGCCGTTCATGCTAACCACTACTTCCGTTGAGTAGCGATCCTGCTGGTCCTTATCCTGCCATTTGCGGGTACGCAGCTGGCCTTCAATGTACACCTGCGAGCCTTTGCGGAGGTATTCGCCTGCAACCTCGGCCAACTTGCCGAAGATGACTACCGTATGCCATTCCGTGACTTCTTTCTGCTCGCCAGTGGCTTTATCTCGCCATGATTCGGATGTGGCAAGGCGCAGGTTAGCGACCGCGCCGCCATTAGGCATGTAGCGCATTTCGGGGTCCTGGCCTAAATTGCCAACGAGAATTACTTTGTTAACACCGCGTGAAGCCATAATTTATCCTCCTGATAATGGGAAGCTGTGAGCTTCCCGGAGAAATAATTATCGCAATTTGAAGGGCTATAGTCAATCTAAGTAAACTATATATTTACTATTATTTCTTATTCGGATTGTTCAACTTTGCTCTGATTGATGGCGTACTTCTCTGCTTCCTTCAGCACCTTCAGGGCTAATTTTTCAGGTATCCACACGTCAACTTTGCGTAGCTTTTCGCCCTCAATATCGACGGCTAACGACTGGTACAGATCCCAAATGCGCTTCACCGTGGAACCCACGTTCTGCTTGGTCCGTCCGACACGTTCGGCCACGTCTTTATTGCTTTCCCCTTTAACCAACACTGAATGACCGATTTCGGTCGATAAGTGGGTAAACGTCTGCATTGCGGGTAAGAGGCGATCCCATTCTTCCTGCGTCATGCTGCGGGTCTGTTTGCGGGCCATAGTCATTCCTGATTGATAACGATTAAGCCCATGATATAGCGGCCACCGCTAACGGTCAATGTTAGTAAATAATGATTTTACTCTATTGAACTAATGAGAAGGAGAGGGGGAGGCCGTCGCGGCAGCAACTGGCCTCCGGGTGAATCAGCGAAGGAAATGCTGATAGCTCTGGATTATAGCGAAAGTTATCGCTTTTAAAAGAGAGTCCGCAACGCTCGCCGCAAGACCTGATTAGGGAGCCGCAGCGCGGCGAGTCTGTCAGGTCGAGGAAGCGTAATTTCCACTGTTGCTAAGTCGTACACCGGACGCGCCTTACTCACAGATAGGCTTTGTTAATTACAGGATATATGTACAGGTAGAAATTAAAGGAAAAACATAAAGGATCACCTTACAGGTTTAGGGGGGGGGTAATCTAACGTGGGCTAGGGGGGGTGATTTAACGTAGTTGAGGGGGGCGATTTAACGTGGATAGGGGGGTGATTTAACGCAGTTGAGGGGGGGCGATTTAACGTGGATAACTTGCTGAATAAACAGGCTTATCCACAAAAGAAAAGGCCCGTTGTGGGCCTTTATATCAGGATTTATACGGTATAGGAGGCGGGGAACAATACAGCAGCAGACCACCTTTAACCTGTTCGACCTTTGCCGCCGGGTACACTGAAAGCACCTGCTTCAGCGCTGGCATGAATGCCCGTTTAAAATCTTTGTCGGCATTCTTCCCGCTGTACTCTTGGGCGAACTGCTCCCGCAGCTTCATCCAGTACAGCATGACCGGGCGGCCCTCGATGCGGTGGAGACGGTGAGCAAGCCACGCGTATATATCGAGCGCCAGCGCGGAACCTTTCAGCACATGTAACGCTCTGTTGTCGAGCGGAACGGCGCTGTCTATCAGGCCGTTATAATAGCCTTCGGACAGGGTGAGCGTTCCCGGCCATAGCGTGAGCTGCTTCGCGTCACCATCTTTGATCCAGGCGTCAAACTGTTCGACTGGCTGGCCGTTATAGGTCCGGCCCTTAAAGCCCAGCTGCAAACGACACGCGGCCAGCGCCTGCATTTGTGTACGCAGCGTTTTATGACGGGTTCCCTGTGAGTCCATCCCCATAAGGTGAAGAAACTCATTAGCACTATGGCCGATGGCGATTTCTCGCGTTTTGTTGCGCAGTGCATACGATGAAATCCAGGCGAACGTGAGTCGCGGCATAGCGCCATAGGGTAAAGGCTGCTCTACCGGGCCACTGCCTTCATCAATCCAGCCTGCCTGTACGACGAGCCAGGCATCACCAGAACGGCGCATAAACTCACGCCCTGCCACCTTAGAACGGGGCAAACCGACCTGGCACAGAATGGAGTGGGTGAATGCCATATCTTCACCCTGCGGCGGCTCCTGCCGGATTAACGCCGCTGTATCAATGGCTTTTTGTTGCCGTTTGGTTAGCTGTTTGCTTTCCTCTGCCAT
>NZ_CP115028.1:0-39641 GCF_014596815.2 Citrobacter sp. C13 | reverse complement strand
ACCCGCCAGCACTTATGGCGGTGTGGGGGGGTTGTGTTAGGTTACGCATTTGCTATAATCCTTTTCAGGCGCCGCGCCTGCTTTCGACCCCCTGAATATCCTTCGTTCCGCCAAGTTCGAGTTGGGATTTCAGGGGGTTTTTGCATTCAGGGTGTGGCTTTTGCCCCTATCACCCTTTCCCTAGACGCTATTACCGGGAACGTCCCACCCGTATGAATACTTGTAAACGCAGGTAAATTACCACGTAGTGAAGCAACGATCAATTCCCCCACCAAAAGATCCCGCAAAGAACATATCTAATTTACCTAATCAATTCATAGAGATATTGAGTCTAAACATTATTAATATTGTGAATATCAACAGGTGTTTTCTCTTGTCTATGTAGATTCAGAGTGAACGCATTTCTTTGTTAATTCAGTGAAAATTCCGCTTCCTCGCTTTGAGTGTTCAGTGCTCGCCTATGGCTGCGCTCCGCCTCAATCAAAGGCTGCGGCGAGCTGTGCTGGCTAGTCTTTCAAGCACTCGTTTAGTTGTTTTAATAATTTTCTGGCTTCTTCATTCTGTTTACGTAATTTTTTATTTTCCTCCAAAGTATAGTATTGAAGGTTTTCTTCTGGGTTAACCCTATTACGATGCACCTCAAGCATATTCTTAGCCATATCGTCATCCACTGTATAAAAATAATACTCAGGATAATCCAGCAGTCTTGCGATTTTAACTACCAAGCTAAAAGGGGGTTCCGTCCTTCCGACTTCGTAACTCGACAACCTCGATCTTGAGTTTTTACCATCTATATCAATAAGTTGAGATAATTTTTCTTGCGATATCCCCGCAGCCTCTCGCGCTTCTCGCAATCTTTTCGGCACCATGTTCACCCCCTTTTTGGGAGTCTAATCTTACAAGGCGCATTCGATATCAATGTCCACAATACGAATCATGGTTGATTTTGTATCATAAAGTAATGTAATCTCTAAGACTCTTTAGATTGACACACCAAAACAACTGAATATAATAACATTACTGTATTTATATACAGTTGTTTTATCATGTTTATGAGTACGCTCGTTCTAGTTTCCGCCAAGCTAGCACGGCGGAAAATGGGGGCTTGTGCCCACAAGGATGGGAACATGAACTTATGGTATGTGCTGTACTGCAAGGCTCAGGATGTTGGTAAAATCACTAAAAGAGTCAATGGATTAGGGGTTAGTGTTTTTTGCCCTCGCTATGTAAGAGTCTCTCACCGAACCGACTGCAATTCGGTTCGGATCGAGGAAAAAGTGTTGTTCCCTAATTATTTGTTCCTCTCTTTTGATATCAATAAAATCCACACCTCAACAATTTCGTCTATCCCTGGGGCTGTCGGCTTCATTCGCTTCGGTTCCGATGCCTGCACCGTTCCCCAGAAAGTGATATCAGCGATTGAATGCGCTCGGCTGATTGCGTTGAACAATGACGATCAAGCTATTGAGTGCCGTAATATCTCGTCCACTTTGCTGCTAAAAATTCAGGAAATCTCGCTTATCAAGTCGATAGAACAACGGCAGGTTGCTTTTTCACACCTGCTGCAATCGTCTAACCCTTAAACCCGACCTCATTTTTTATACATACCAGCACTGCGGGCGATACCCTGCGGTGTCTTTTTAATAGGAGTAACCATCCCCATGCCGAAAAAGAAGTTGGGCGAGCCAACGAGTACGTCGGTGATTTATATCGGACAACAGCGTTACCAACTGTTAGCAAAACATGCTCGTGAAATCAGTTATTTATCCAACACCAATATCAAGACAACAACATTCCTTCACTACCTGATTGATGAATTCACCAAAAAAGGCCATGCCTCACTGCTTAACCAGTTGCAGAAGGCTCCCCCCGCTGAAGAGGAATAAACCATCTAATAGGAGGAGAAATGATTTCATCCGCCGTGCTTCTGACTCTGGCCATGCAATGCGCCCCAACCATTCACCCGGATACATCGCATGATGTAGCTAGGGTCGAATCTGGCTTGAATCCCTTTGCTATCGGGGTTGTCGGCCAGAAAAAAGGGCTTTTCCCCAGCAACATAAATGACGCTCTTGATCATATCGACCAGCTCAAGGCGAAAGGTAAAAATTACTCAGTTGGTCTGATGCAAATCAACCAGGCTAATTTTTCCCGTTACGGTGTCACTGCAAAACAACTGTTTAATCCCTGCACCAACCTGACCGTCTTCGAAAAAATCATCACTGACTGCTACCTCCGGGGCGGCACCCTGAAAAGGGCGCTGAGTTGCTATTACTCCGGCAACTTTGATACCGGCCAGAAGCCCGAAGCCGCATTTTCCAAAACCAGCTATGTACAGCGGATGGGTTACAAACCCGCGCAAAAATATGTCGTGCCTTCCAGCAAGGCCGATCAAGAAAAGCAAAACGCCACACCAGGCAATGCAGCACCCACGCCGCAGATACGTTACCCCAAAGGTATTGTACGCGGCGATCTCATCACCTCCGGCGCGCAAGCGTCACCTAACCAGGCTACACCCGTTTCTTTCCCGTCACAGGTTGTGCGGGGGGAGTTTGTAGTCACTACATCTAAATAAGGAAATATCATGAAAATTTTACGCTCTATCAAAAACGCTCCTGCTCACCTTGCTGCTGTCGCGGCCTCTGCTGCTATGTCCTCACCGGCATTCGCGGACGGGTTCGCCAAAGCCGAAACGTTGCTGGAAAAAATCTCGTCTGGCCTCACCGGTCTGGCCATCGTCACCATTACCATCGCTGTTATCTGGGTGGGTTACAAAGTGTTATGGGACGGCAAAAGCCTTCACGACTGTAAAGGGATCATCATTGGCGGCATTCTTATTGCCAGCGGTGCAGAAATCGGCGCTCTGTTGATGAGCTAAGGGGCGGAAATGGTCACGCTGAATAAAGCCCTGACGCGCCCCGCTATGCTGTTTGGCATTCCGATGGTGCCGTTAGTTATCGTCAGTGGGGCAATTATCCTGCTGGCGATATACCTCACTAAACTTTTGTTGCTGTTCCTGCCGGTAAGCTGGTTTGTCATGAACCAGATGGCTCGAAAGGATGCCCACATTTTCGGATTAGCCTTTTTAAAACTGAAAACGCGGGGCAATAAGACGTGCAACACCCACTACGGCGCAACGGCGTTCCTGGCGAACGACTACGACGCCGTAGACATCACGGAGTTCATCAACACTATGCGACTTAACGAACGGGTCACGCTCACCAAGCACATTCCGTATTCGTCGCACATTCATGAAAACGTCATTAAAACCCGAGGTAGCGACCTGATCGCAACGTGGGAAATTGGCGGAACGGCGTTTGAATGTGATACGGAAGAAAATCTCGACATACTGTCTGGTCAGTTTAATAACCTGATTAAGTCCTTTGAAGGGCGACCGGTGACGTTTTACGTTCACAATATCCGTGAAACGTACCACGATCACTTTGACGGGCATTCGGGTAACGATTTTGCCGATACGGTCAGCGAACGGTACTACTCGACGATTGAAAACCATCCTTTCCGCCATAATCGCCTGTTCTTCACCGCCTGTTATATGCCCTTTGTCGGACTGGATAAGGTCGAGCGCAAACGGATGTCCGACGGACAGAAGCAACATGCGTTAGACAGTGCATTAAAAGAGATGTTGGAGATCTGCCAGACGGTCGGCACGTCCCTGTCGCGTTTCACCGCGAACCAACTCGGGGCGTATGAAGAAAATGGCCGCGTGTTTTCGTCGCAACTGTCTTTCTATCGGCGGCTGTTAAGCGGCGTCTGGCAGAAAACAGCCGTTACGCGCACGCCATTTTATGAAACGCTCGGCACAACCGACCTGTTTTTCACCGGCGATGCCGGGCAAAGCAATAACGTAAACGGAAAGACCTTCTTCCGTGGGCTGGAAGTGAAAGACTACGCGCCGGAATCCTTCACCGGGATAATGAACGTGTTGCTGTATGCCCCGTGTGACTATGTGATCACCCAGTCTTTTACCTGTATGGCGAAAGATGAAGCGCAAAAGCACATCAAGCAGACGGCCAAGCGTTTACGCAGCACGGAAGATGATGCCATTTCGCAGCAGGAAGACTTATTTGTTGCCCTGGACATGTTGCAGGCCGGACACATTGCCTTTGGTAAATATCATTTTTCCCTGATGGTATCGGCACCCGGTACAGAACGGCTGATTAAAGATACAAACAGCCTGATCAACGCCTTCACCGATCTGGGTATCACCCCGACGCTCTCCACGTTGTCGCTGCCCGCTGCCTACCTGGCACAAATGCCGGGGGTGTACACGCTAAGGCCGCGACTTGTCCCCATCAGCAGCCAGAATTTTGCAGAACTGGCGTCATTCCATAACTTCTATACGGGGAAACGGGATAAGAACCCCTGGGGTGAAGCGCTTTGCGTTCTCAAAACCCCATCGGGCGGGGCGTATTACATGAACCTGCACAACTCAATGCTCAATAAGGATGATTTCAACGAGAAAAATCTAGGCAATACCAGCGTTATCGGCACCGCCGGTTCGGGCAAAACAATGCTGATGGCATTCATTCAGGTCATGATGCAGAAATATCGGCAACCCCGGAGTTTTTCGCCGCAGGCTAAAACGCAGCGTCTTACTACCGTTTATTTTGATAAGGACAGGGGGGCAGAACTCAACGTAAGGGCGTTGGGTGGCCAGTATTATAAGGTGAAAAGCGGTGAGCCTACCGGCTGGAATCCCTTCCGGCTTCCACCGACCAAACGCAATCTGAACTTCATCAAGAAGCTGATGCGCATACTCTGCACCCGCAACGGACAAACCTTGTTCCCGCGCGACGAGCTGCGTCTTAGTCAGGCAGTGGATGCGGTCATGAAGGAGCTACCGGCTGAACACCGTGGGTTTGGTATTACCCGGCTGTTGGAGAACCTTACCGAGCCGCCAACGAAGGAAGCGCAGGAAAACGGGTTACGCGTCAGGTTGTCACAGTGGGCGCAGGGTGGCGAATACGGCTGGGTTTTCGATAATGACCTGGACACCTTTGATATTGGCGAATGCGACAATTTCGGCATCGATGGCACGGAATTTTTGGACGATGCCGACGTGTGTGCGCCGATTTCGTTTTACCTGCTGTATCGCGTCACCAGCTTGCTCGACGGGCGACGCCTGGTGATCTTCATGGATGAATTCTGGAAATGGCTCAACGACCCGGTCTTTTCTGATTTCGCCTTTAACGTGCTGAAAGTCATCCGCAAACTGAATGGCGTGTTTATTCCTGGCACACAATCACCGGCTGAAATACTGATTAACCCGATATCTCCTGCCGTGGTGGAGCAGTGCGGCACGCAAATCTTTACGGCAAACCCGAAGGCTGACCGCAAAGACTATGTTGACGGCCTGAAAGTCGCCCCGGAAATCTTCGATATCATCAAGAACCTCGATCCGCTGTCACGCCAGTTCGTGATAGTGAAAAGTCCTCTGAAAAAAGGTGACTTACGCAACTTTGCGGCACTCGTCACCCTTGACCTGTCCGGGCTTGGTACTTATACAAAAGTGTTAAGTAGCAGCGCTGACAACCTCGAAATTTTTGACTCTGTGTTTCAGGACGGCATGAAGCCGGACGACTGGCTGGAACGCTACCTGCAACTCGCACTCTGAAAGGAAATAACATGAAACTGAAAACTCTGTCTGCCGCCTGTCTTGCGGGGGCTTTGCTGTGTCCATCACTGACAGCCTATGCCGGTATTCCTGTCATGGTTGATGCTGATCCGTTACGTCAGATTCAATACGCGACCGACGCCCAAAACTGGCTTAAAACGGTGGAACAGTATAAATCCCAGCTTAATGCCTACAAATCGCAACTGGCGACCGCGACCGGCGTACGCAACGTACAGGACTTTTTGAGTCAGGCTAAGGGGCTGTCTAATGACCTTAAAAACCTGCAAAAAAACGGCATTTCACTCAACGACCTGCTGACGAACTCCGGCGGGTCATACAGCAGTGCGCTAAACGGCCTGTACAGCAAGTACAAGATGTTTGACACCTGTGATGCTACGCAGACCCAAAGCTATGCTGATACCTGTAAACAAATCGTCATTAACCGGGCGGTGGCCGTCGAAGATACCACTGCGGTACAGGAGAAGATCAACAGTACAGTGAGTGATATTTCCACCCTTGTAAGTCGTATAGAAATGTCGCAAGACGCTAAAGAGTCACAGGATTTGGCGAACACCATAACGTCAAAAAGTGTACAGTTAAACGCGCTGACCACGCAGTGGGAAATGAGCGTGAAACAGTCGGAACTGCGTGATCAAATGCTGACATCGCAGCGACAAAAAGCCCACCGACAGCAACAACTGAGTGCGCCGGTAGCTGATTTAAACAACTTATGACAAGGATTTTTCATATGACGATTAATAACCGCACTATTTTATCCTCCCTGCTTGTTTTAAGCCTGTTTGCTTTAGGTGGTTGTGAAGAGAAAAAAACTGAAGAGTGGTATATGGCTCATCATGACGAATTAATAAAAGACTATGCCGATTGTTTGAAAACCCAAACATTCAGCAGTGAGCGGTGCATCCCTGTTGTGAATGCTTCCAAAAGGTCAATGAATGAGCCTGACGTTGTAGCTGGACTACAAAAAGTGCAAACAGAGTACGTAAAAAGCAGGATGCATCCAGAGAATAAAAGTCATGAGTAGCGAAGGTGTTTTCTCTGGAATGGATGCCGCTGTAATGAATGGCTTAAACAGTGTTTTACAGGGGCAAATGTCCCTGTATTCAACGCTGATGTCAGGATTAGTTACCGGTTCTGCCACTTTGTACATTCTTTGGCGTGGCTATCAGACACTGGCGGGGAAGCTACATACCCCGGTAGAGGACGTAGCGTGGGACTTGGCGCGAATGGGGATCATCCTAGCATTTGTCACTAATGCAGATGGCTACCTAGACGCCTCGGTTGCTGCCATTAACGGTTTAAAAGATGGTTTCAGCGGAAGTGAAAATGTCTGGGTTTTACTAGATACACTTTGGAGTAAAGCTCAGACGCTGGGGCAAACCTTATTTAACCTAGATAATTCAACCTATGTGCAACTCAATGGCGGCATTGCTGAGCTATTAGTTTGGGGGGGAACAATAGTAGCCTTAATTATCGCCACCATTGTTAATATGGGGGCTGAAATAATGTTGTTATTAATGACAACAACGGCACCCATATTCATTTTCTGCCTTATCTACGGTTTTCTGCGACCGATGTTCAATAACTGGCTCCAGGTAATCTTCACCGCTATCCTGACCCTCATGTTTTCGGCCTTATCTTTACGGATCGCGATTGAATACCTTAGTAACATATTGGACAAAGCAAGCGTCGGGGCTAATGCCAACAACATTGTAACGCTGGCCGCACAGTGTTGCCTTGCCGGTATCGGTTCCGGGTTCGTAGTCTGGTTATCGGCAAAAATTGCCGGTTCACTGGCAGGGGCTAGCGTACAGGGTGTGGTACAGGGCGCGGCTAAAATGGGGCTAATGGCAGGCGGGGGCGCAGCGAAAAAAGCCGCAAGTACCGTAGGAAAGCCCGTGGGGAATGCTTTAGGCAGTATTGGCGATAAGGCAGCGAATAACCTCAAAGGCTCATCGGCCAGTAATGCCAAAGCATCGGCAAAAGCCGCAGTGGAGAAAATGAAAGCCCAGAACTAGCAGATATCCCGCCACACCTGTTCCCATCGCACGACTCATTACTTTTTAATCCTTTCAGGAACCTAAACCATGAAACGCTTCATCATATTTATGATGTTGTGCACCCTTGCGGGCTGCGCACAGCAAAACCATTTCCCGCCGGATGTTTCCGGCGACCTTCAACCCGTTAATTCCGCTTCCGTTATGCAGGAGGTGAATAATGTCTGAATTACAAAAAATGCTGAATGCCTCGCAGTCGTTTGAAAAAGTGATGCTGACACGCGATGCGCGGGCTAAAAAACTCGCCTTTGTTATCGCCGCCGTCGCCACGGTATTTGCCTTACTTTCCGTTGTGGCCGTCATTGTCATGCTTCCGCTAAAACACACGGAGGTCGAACTTTACACCGTAGACAGCCACAGCGGGCGGGCGGAATACGTCACCCGAGTGAAAGAAAAAGACATTGCGACCGAGGAGGCAATGGCGAAAGCCTTCGCCGCCAATTACGCCACGCTCCGGGAGGGATACAACTATTTCGCCCTGCAAAGCAATTATGACACGGTGCAGCTCTTTAACAGCGGACAGGTCAATGCGGACTATCTTGCCTGGTTCGCCGGACAGGATGCACCCGACAAGGTGTATCAGAATGCGGCTAACGTGGTGGAAACTGAGGTCATTTCCAATATCATCAGCCAGGCTACCGCGCCCGATATGCTGGCAACCCTCCGACTGAAAAGAACCATCCGCCACGTTGTTGACGGCGCTACGCGCGTCGAATTCTGGAACGTTCGTCTGACATACCACTACGTGCCACACAAGGCGCTGACTGACGCGCAGCGTGAGAGTAATCCGCTGGGCTTCATCGTCACCAGTTACCAGCGTGACAAAGAACTGAGGAAAGAATAATGCGTAATCTATTCGTCATTCTCACTTTGATGCTCTGCTCATCGGCGTGGGGAGCCGCAACCCCGCAGGGTAGCCGGTACGACAGCCGTATGCAGCAGGTGGCGTACAACGTGCAAAACAGCACGGTGATCAACACCCGCGCCGGTTACGTCACCACGTTAGTTTTTGCCGATGATGAAGCGGTGATCAGTACCGAAGTCGGCTTCATTAAAGGATGGGCGGTAACAAAGGAGGCGAACCGCGTCTATATTCGCCCCGCCCCCATCACGCAGCCGGTGACGGATGCGGACGGCTCAACCGCCCAGCAGGCATTTTTACCCGAGTCGAAAGACTGGAAAACCAACCTGTTTGTCACCACGTCGGCACACTTCTACAGCCTGGAACTTAACGTACTCGATGAAGGCGCACCGGCAAGCAGTCTGGCGTTTGTTGTGACCTGGAATTATCCCGAGGCCAGCCGTAAGGCCAGCATGGAAGCCGTGAAGGCGCGGCAAAAGGAGCTGACGGAGGCGCAGGAAAAAAGCCGCATCGCCAAAGCGTTTAATGCCGCCACTACACCGCGAAACTGGAACTATGCGCAGCGTGTGAAGCAGGGCAGTGAAATGGCTATGCCGGACTTTGCCTATGACGATGGCCGCTTTACTTACCTGGGCTTTTCACCGCTGAAAAAGATCCCGAGTCCCTTCCTGCTCGTCAACGGCAAAGAACAAACGACCATCCCGTCGTTCTCGCAACAGGGAAACTATCGCGTGATGGTCGTTCACTCGCTGGCTCCAAAGCTGGTCTTACGCTACGGCGACGCCGTGGTGGGCATTGTTAATCAGGGATTTGGTCTGGCAACGGTCAGCAACGGCAGCACCGTTTCACCGGCGGTTAAACTGGAGGAAAAACCATGACGGATACGCAAAACCCAACGCCTCTCGATGGGAGCGAAAACCCTTCATCCGAGAGAGAAAAAACGGTGGCCGAGCTGGAAGTTGAAGCACGCGAACGGGCGCAGGCACAGCGTAAAGAGTCTGCGCCGGTGGAGGACGTTAAACCCGACCAACCCGAGGTAAACAGCCTCAAAAAGCGCGGTAAAAATCGTCTTATGACGCTGGGAATACTGCTTTTAGCGGCGCTTATCGTATTAGCCTGGATGGGTGACTGGGCTTATAACCATTTCATGAGCGCCCCAGCCCCCAAGGCTGAACAGGCAAAAACGGCACCGGATGATGTCAGTTACGGACGGAAACGTCAGGGCATGGGAATGGCTGAAAACCCGCTGGGGTTGCAGGACACAGCTTCGACCGATACCACAACAAACCTTCCTCGTGCCGCCGCTCCGCCCGTCTCATTTAACAAGTCTATGGCACTGGCGGCGATGGCCAGCACGCAAAGCAGCGGCCAAACCGCCACAGTTTCGCGCACGGCTGAACGCAGTACCACAGAGCACAGCGTATCTCCCGCGACCGCGCAACCTTATACACCTTGCACGGTGCCGCTGGTCATGGATGCCAGCGGAAAGCTGGCCTGTCCTGTCGGGGCGGAGGCATCACCTGGTGTGGCACCGGCAGTTTCCACCGTAACCGGCGTACAACGTATGCGGCTTGACCCGGATTTGTATATTCCGGTCGATACCTATATTCCCTGTACGCTTCAAACCCGCTTTGTGTCCGACGTTGCCGGGCGTATTTCCTGCCTGATATCTGAGGACGTTTACAGTGAAAGCACCCATGTACGGCTGATACCAGCAGGCACCCGCGCCCGTGGCGTCTACAAGACCGGCACACTCAATCACGGCCAGGCGAGGATGTTCGTGATGTGGACGGAACTCAGAACCCCGGACAGGCTAAAAATCCCGATGGTTGATTCTCAGGTCGTGGGCCAGCTCGGCGAGGCCGGTATTGATGGCTGGATCGACACGCATTTCTGGGAGCGTTTCGGCAACGCAATGATGCTAAGTACCGTGCAGGACGTAGCCGCAGCGGCGGCAAGTTCCGCCCCGTCGAAAGACCGCAATACCGATTACACGGAAAATTCACGCGCTGCCGCCGCTGAAATGGCAAAAACGGCGCTGGATAACAGCATCAATATCCCGCCAACCATCTACAAAAATCAGGGCGATATCATCGGCATCATGACCGGTTCAGACATCGATTTTTCAGGCGTCTACAGCCTGAAACTCAAATAAGGAGGGCATTATGGGCGTCAGTAACATTTCACTCGACCAGCATAAACAGCGCATGTTCGGGGATTTTCTTCACCTCGATGGCCTGACCGAAATCGCGGTAAACCGCCCCGGAGAGCTGTTTACCAAAATCCGCGGAGTGTGGCAAAAACACGCCGTTCCGCTCACGCTGGCACAGTGTCAGACATTTGCCACTGCGCTTGCCAACTATCAGGGGGACCATATTGATGATACATCGCCAGTGCTGTCCGCCACGCTCGAATCTGGCGAACGTTGCCAGGTGGTGATGCCTCCGGCTTGTGAGCGAGATACGGTGTCGATCACTATCCGCAAGCCTTCCCTGATACAAATTCCCCACCAGTCCTATATCGACGGCGGCTTTTACGACCGGGTCACGGGTAAGGAGAAAACAGCAAGCCATGATGACGAACTTTTACGTTTATACAATGCCGGAGCTATTCCCGCTTTTATGGAGAAGTGTGTCGAATATGGCAAGACCATCATCATCGTGGGCGGTACGGGGTCGGGGAAAACAACCTACCTGAAAACGATGATCGGGTATATCCCCGTCAACCTGCGACTGGTGACTATCGAGGACAACCCGGAGACGCGCTTTTATGGCCATGAAAATTACGTGCATCTTTTTTACCCCGCCGATGCGGGAGAAAAAGCCATTGTGACCCCAGCCAGTCTGGTACGGGCAAACTACCGCATGAACCCTGACCGTATTTTACTGGCCGAGGTGCGCGGAGGTGAAGCCTGGGACTGTCTGAAAATCATCGGCTCGGGGCATGAAGGGCTGATCACTTCTCTGCACGCAGGTAGCCCGGAAGAGGCCATTAACGGGCTGGCGGAACGCTGTTATCAAAACATGGAATGCCAGAACATCCCCTATTCGGTACTGCTGCGTAAGGTATTGAACAGCATTGATGTCATCGCCAGCATTGACGTGAGCGGCGATATTCGCCGCATGGGTGATATTTACTTTAAGCCGGTGCATCGCGCCGGTGTGATGGAGAATTTCAGGAATGAAACATTTTAAACCGCTGGTTGTACTCAGTGCATTTCTGGTACTCGCGGGCTGTTCATCCCCGCCCGAACCGGCAGCCGTCGAGTGGGATAAGCCTCTTTCGCCGACCAACGGCACATTGCCTTTATGGCAGGAAAACATTGTTGTTACACCGTCGCCGGTCGTGTCCGGGCAGTGGTCGAGAGTGATCACCGATTTTCAAGATGAAGGACAGATTTGGACGCCTGATGTCTGGTATGCCGTTGCTCATTCCCCACACGTTGCCGTCTCTGCGCCGGATGCGACCGCGTTCTTTGCTGCTAAAGCGTGGTTGAGACAACACGGCGCACAAGGGCTTATCTCTTATCTTCCAAAAACTCACTGCCTGACCTGCAACACCACCGACATTTATTTTTCCCGATAACGGCGGTGAGACAGATTTTCAATCTGTTTTTCCGGCGTTGAACAACCAGAGGGCGTTAGCCGTCTTTTGTTTGTCTCAAAATCACCTCAAGGAATAAAACGTTATGAAAAAAACCGCAATCGGGGCGGCACTCCTGTGCCTGACCGCTGGCTTTTCTGCGCCTTCATTTGCTGCTGACCCGTGCGAGGTCGTCCTGTGTATGTTCGGCAAAGTAACCGGTAATAGCGGCGGCAGTGAATGCAGCAGTGCCGAAAAAGCCTTTTTCAGCATTAATTCTTTTAAGAAGAAAGGCCGGTTTGACCCATCGAAGACATCAAACATGCGTAAAGCGCTTTTGGGGGAATGCAAAGCCGCAGACCCGGCAGCTATAGCCAAAATCATCAGTCAATTCGGGCGGATCAGGGGGTAATCATGAGACTTTTTATCGCAGAAAAGAAAGGATTGGGTGAAGTGATCGCCCTTGCCCTGGGCAACGGTGTAAACCGTGGCGGTTATATCGAATGTGGCACCGACGTGGTGACGTGGGGATCAGGCCACCTGCTCGAGCTGGTCAAGCCTGAAAGTCATAACCCCGCTTACGAAAAATGGAACGAGGCCGATTTACCGCTGAAACTGCGACCGCACCGCTACCAGCCGATTGAGCGCACCGCAGGCCAGTTTAAAACGGTAGCGGCGCTGATTGAGAAGGCGAGTGAGATTGTTCACGCTGGAGATCCCGACGCCGAAGGCCAGCTTTTAATTGATGAAATTTTGACGTACACCGGCACGAAAAAACCGGTGAAGCGCGTCCTTATCAATGACCTGAACACGGAGAAAGCGCGACAAGCGCTGACGCAGTTACGCGACAACAGCGAGTTTTACGGATTATCCCAAAGCGCATTAGCGAGAAGCGTTGGCGATCAACTCTTTGGCTTCAATATGACCCGTGGTTACACCCTCGCCGCCCGTAAAAAAGGCGGCAAAGATGTGTTATCGGTTGGTCGGGTACAAACACCGATACTGGGTCTGATCGTTCACCGTTATGAAGCCTTCAAAAACCATGCGGCAGCGTTTTATTACGCTGTCAGCGCCGGTTTTATGATTAACGGTTTTGACCTGACCCGTTGCGACGGAGGTGAGATACCGGCGAGATTTTCCGTACCAGACGATGCCCCTACGGACGATAAAAAACGCATTATCGATAAGCACTACGCTGATAATATCGCCAGTACTACACAGCACCAACCCGCCACGGTGACACAGGCACAGACCGAACCGAAAACATCACCGGCACCGCTGCCCTTCTCGCTGTTAGATTTGCAGGTTCACATGAGCCGTGAGCACGGTCTGCCCGCTGAAAAAACGCTGGCCGTTACACAATCGCTGCGCGATAACTTTAAGGCGATCACCTATAACCGCTCAGATTGTCGATACCTGAATAACGAACAGTTTAATGATGCGCCTCAGACTATCGCGGCGGTGAGTGCAGCATTAAGCGGCACATTTCCCCCGCAAGTTCTGGCCGACCTCGACAGCAACAGAAAAAACCGTGCCTTTAATGAAGGTAAAGTCGGAGCGCATACCGCGATTATCCCGACCGGCACCGCGCCCGATACAGCAAAAATGAGCCAGGACGAACGCGCGGTATACACCGCGATTGCCACGCAGTACCTGGCTCAATTCTTACCGGAAAAAACGTATCTGGCGGCCAGCGTCAGTTTTTGCGCAGCGGGCAACACCTTCACGGCCAGTGCCAGGAAAACAACCGGGATGGGCTGGACGGCGCTTTTACAAGAGAGCGACAGCGACGCTGAAAGTGGCGACGGCGAGAGTGAGCCAGGGAAAGATAATGGCGATGGCTTATTTTCCGTATTAACGGCACTAAGCGTGAACGATGCCGGAACCTGTAAAACCGTCACCGTCAAAGCGGAGAAAACCAAACCACTGCCACTTTATACCGAAGCCACGCTGTTACGTGATTTACAGCGCGTGGCAAAATATGTGAAAGACCCGCGTATTAAAGCTTTATTAGTCAGCCGGGACAAAGACACTGAGGGGGAAAATGGCGGGATCGGCACACCGGCAACCCGCGCCGAAATGTTAAAAACCTTACTGAACCGCAACTTTTATACCGTGGAAAAAAAGAAGCTTATCCCCACGGAATTAGGCATCAGCTTTATTCATGCCCTGCCCTCCATCGCTACCGAACCCGATATGACCGCACTCTGGCACGAGCAGCAACAGCAGATCGAAAAGGGGAAAATGACCTGCGATGCGTTTTTAGACGAGCTGGAAATCTTTATTGCGGAGCAGCTTCAACACGTCGATGTCAGCGCAGTCAACGTGACGGCCAGCGATAAAGAAAAAAGTGAAAAGAGTCAGTTTGAGCGATTAAACGCACCCTGTCCGTCCTGCGGTAGCAGCATCATTGTGACCCCTAAAATATTCCGCTGTACTCAGTGCGACTTTAAAATCTGGCCGACAATAGCGGGTAAAAACCTGACCAAGAATCAGGTTGAAACCATCATCAGTAAAGGTAAAAGCGCAGAGATTAAAGGCTTTACCAGCAAAGCGGGTAAGCCGTTCTCGGCGTTCGTGGTGCTAAAAGATAAGGCCACCGGGCAAACTGCGTTTGAGTTTCCACCACGTAAATAAGCCTTTCACCTATATGGCGGCGTCATGCCGCCACTCCCCATTAGCTTAGGTAACTTTCATTATGTCAGACATTAAATATCAAGATGTTTACACCTATCTATCCTCTGGTCGCAATATGAACCAGTTTATTAAACGGTGCGACTACGCGCTATTAACCGACCTGCAAAATAAACTTGAGGTGCATATCAGCGAGTGGGAGGCGCAGCAGGAAAAAGAACAAGAAGCCATTCAATTACGCAACGAAAAGCGCAGCGAGTTATTAGCACTGATTGTCAGTGAGGGTTTTTCACCAGAAGAATTAATAACCGCAGCGGCGATAAAAACAAAATCCCGCCGCCGGATGAAATATCAGTACAGAGACGGTGACTCCATTAAAAAATGGTCTGGTGTTGGTCGGGTTCCGCGTTCAATTCAGGAACGGTTAAATTCAGGTGCAACGTTGGATGATTTTTTAATTGCAGAGGAAATCAAAAATGAAAACCAGAATAAAACACCCCACAATTAAAGATGCTGTATATATAGCAGAGTCTGTTATTTCAAGAATGGAACATAGCGCAGGGCGACGCTGTGGTTTACACGATACTTTATACAACCAGTTTCTTTCCGAGGAAATACATGAATTCGCTGACAGCCTGAATAATGATGAACGGGGTAAGTTTATAGAAATCGCCTCCACACTACATCCACACATAAAAGAATACGACTCGTATAAAACAAATACTATATTAAACAAAATCCGCAAAGAGGAAATGTGATGTTATTTGTTTTGATCGTTCAATTTTGAAAAATTGCTAACGATGGTTTTAACTTATCGTTCAATTCAGAATGAATTGTTAACGGGAAGTGGATTGAGGCAGCTAAATTCAATTTTGAAAAAATTGTTAATTTGGCGTCGCCGAAACCACTAACGAGCGTTCACCCCCAGTGAACCGAGTTAGTTGGGGGGAGCCGAATAAATTTTGCCGCCCCAGCGAGCAAAAAGCTATCGCCCACGATAGCGGTTTATTTGGGGGGCATAGCCCCGCAAACCGTCCAAGCTTAGGAGCATTATTCGAGGAACGAGAATAATACGACTTTGCGCGTGACCACCCCCGTTACGAGTAGTGATTTCCGATATTTTGAGACGAAGGCGAAAAAATAGAGGTCAAAATCACTTCGTAAGGGGGGTGGTCACGCGTAGCGTGGACGGTTTGCCGCACTTGACCTTTGGGGGTTTTGGCGTGGCGTCCAGCCGCGACATTACCCCCTTGTCTCATGAAATAAGGGCGTCCAGCCCGCATGTAATGAGACATGCTTTTGTTGAGGGGACTCTAGCCCCCTCAACATGCCCGCCTGCGGGCATAGCTTTAACGCTCTCAGATCCCCATACAACTCGGTGAATCCACTCGGTGACAGCTTGTCACCGAGTGGATTCACCGAGATAGCTCACCGAAAGAAACCATTCAAAGGTTAAGACATGCTTAATAAAATCACAGAGAAGCTAATGCCCATAGTCGATAACGCCACGGCGTTCTTCGGCTATATGCAACAGCATCAGCTATTGTTAGCTTTGTTATCAGGACTGACACTACCCTTTATTGTCCCGTTAAAGCGGGATGAACACGAAAAAGCACCAATATGGCAGCGTGTTATTATCTGCTTCTCACTCTTATGCTTTATTTTTGGCACAATATCACCGGCTACCTCTTACGTACTTCGCTTTCTATACCCGGCAAGACTGGAAGTAAGTACGCCAGTAATTTTGTGGGCGATATTGATTTCATTTACTGTGGTCGGCGTGATATTTCATTACGTTGCACGCCGCGCCCTCTCACCAGAGATTGACAAACTCAAAAGGAAGATGGTTAAAAAAACCAGTCTGGAAAGAAATACGCGTACTGATGTGCGAGAAATAAAAGCATTACTTCCCACAACTGAAAAATATGACCCCGAGCAATTCATTGATTTAGCAAAAGGCGTATTCATCGGCCTTAATGAAAACAGAGACCCGCAATATATTCCTCTCAGTGACTGGCAAAAACAACATGCCGATGTCATTGGTACAACGGGTGCAGGTAAAGGCGTGGCAACAGGGTTACTTATTTACCAGAGTATTTTAGCAGGTGAAGGTGTTTTTGAAATGGATCCGAAAAATGACGAATGGGCACCTCACTTAATAAGGAAAGCGTGTGAAGATGCAGCAAAGCCTTTCTACCTTATTGATTTAAATAAGCCGGAATATCAGCTAAACCTTATCGATGGCATTACAGCAGAACATTTAGAGGAACTTTTTATTGCGGGGTTTAGCCTAGCAGAAAAAGGAGAGGCCGCCGACTTCTATCGTATCGACGACCGCAGAGCCGCACGGGCGACCGCGCAACTAATTAATGAAAATCCAACCGCTACTATCCGCGATTTGTTTAACAGCGATTTCGTGCAGAGTATTGCCGAAACGATTAAAGGATTCTTCGGTAAAATAGAGGAGCTGGCTTTATTAAACTCCATTAATGCCCCGGAGGGGTTAGCATTAAAAAAGATTTTTGACGACGGCGGTTGCTGTTACATCATCGGTTCAATGCGCAACAGTAAAGTGATCGCAACTCAACGCATGATTTTAGTACGGTTAATGCAGCTTGCTGAGTTACGCGACCGAATCAATACCACGCCACGCCCGATTGCTATTCACCTGGCCGAACTAAAATACCATTTATCACGGCCTGCGCTTGAGGGATTAGGTGCTGCCCGAGATAAAGGCGTGCATATCATTATGGATCACCAGTCCGTTGCCGATTTACGCGACTGCCCCGCCGATTTAAACGGCGACGCCGTGGTGGGTGCCGTAGTGGAAAACGCCAAATTTAAACTGGTTTATAAACTGCAAGACCCCGACACCGCGTTATGGGTGGCAAAAATGTCCGGTACGATTTTAGTGGACGATGAAAGTCGCAAAGCAAAAACCAATCGGGTACTGACCGAAGTAATAGACGACGAGCGCACAATCCGACAGGCGGAGCGTTTTTATATCGACAGCAACATGCTGTTAAACCTGCCTCCGTTCGTCAGCTATATTTTCACGGCCACAGAGTTACCCCGAGCCTCCCTTATCTCACCCTTGAAAGTGAAAAAACAGCCGCTACAGGTTTATGACGTCACGCCGATCACACCCATCTCGATTAAAAAGCCGCTCGATTTTACTGAAGCACCCGCAACCCAGACGGCACCCGTTTTAGTGGCGGCAGAAAAAAACAGAACAGCCGAGTTAGCGCCGGTTGAGCCGGTTGTTGAAACGTCTTCTTTTGATTTTGATGAATAAGGGAATGCCATGTTGATAAGTAGCGATAAAGAACGCAAAGGCCGTAACAGTGAAAAAATGGCACAGCTTCTTAATTTTTTGAAAGAAGAAACCTACAGCGATTTTGACACGCTAAAACAACTCTTTAGGTATAAGGCACATCAACCACTTTACCTTCTGCTCGATAAACTGGAAGGAATGGGGCTTATTCAAAAATATGTTTTCGTCTCTCGCCTCGGCAGTCTCACGCTGTGGGGAATAACCCAGGATGGGATCGCCGTCGTACTCAGCCCCGAAGACAAGATTTTCCCCGCCCGATTTGAACCGGCGAAGTTAAAAGGCTGGAGCCTCGATCACCATCTGGATAATCAACTGGTACACCTTACGCTGGCACAAAAAGGCGCGATGGACTGGATTAACGGAGACCGTAACACCTTTTTAAATCAGTTTAAGGTGAAGCACCGGCCTGACGGATTAATCACGCTGCCAAATGGCAAACGGATCGCCATTGAAACGGAACGTAGCTTAAAAACAAAAGCCCGCTATCAGCAAATTATCGCCAGCCACCTGAGAGCGAGAACAGAAAATCTCTGGTTTTTCGTGTTCTACATCGTGCCGGATGAACAAAAGAAACGGGCATTAATGCTGCTGTTCGACACGATAAAACAGGTTATCGAAAACAGCCAACATGTCACGCTGGAAGCAAAGCACCGCAACGTGTTCCGCTTTTATACAATGGATGAACTAAAATCCCTGGAATTAAATAACTATGCGTAAATCAATCCTTTTCGCGTTGGTCATAACCCTTTCCCCGCCAGTGATGGCTACTTTAACTGTGGGTTTTTCTCCCGCCACCACAGATCAGCAAAGCGCCTTAGAAGTGGTGTTAAGCACTATCAATGGCGCAAAGCGTAGCGTGGATGTTGCGGCTTACAGCTTCACCAGTAAGCCAATTGCGGCGGCGCTCGTCGCCGCAAAAAATCGTGGTGTATCAGTCCGGGTTGTAGCCGATGAGAAGGCCAACAATGACAGATACACTGCTGTTACGTTTCTAGCTAATCAGAGTGTGCCGGTTCGCCTTAATGCGCGTTACGCCATCATGCACAATAAGTTTATGGTGGTGGATGGTGACACGGTGCAAACCGGCTCATTCAATTACACCGCCAGCGCTAACAGTCGTAATGCTGAAAATGCGCTACTGGTGCAGAACGCCCCGGCACTGGCGGGAACGTATCAGGCTGAGTTCAACCGGCTTTGGAGTGAATCAATAGCTCAAACCAGCCATTACTAAAAAATGCAGATATCATTGAAGCCCTTCGCCATCGATGGGCTTCATCAGAAATAATCACTAAGCAATTGTTCTTTCCAATCATCTTTATCACTTGAGAGATAATGAGGTTTCCATTCCAAGATCTCCCAACCACAAACCAAAAACTTAATGGAGAAACGTTCATCGTAATTACCAATTGAGTTTGAACCTACACTTACTTTTTCAACCAATCCCACCGAATTAAGAAACGCAATAGCAACCATAATCTCTTGATATGAAAGGCGTAACTTATCTTTAATCGTTTTTAAGGTTACAGCTGAGTACACCTTACCGCCTGACCTGATCATTAGTAGATAAATAAAAATTTTCAGAGAGTTTAACTCAAGAATATTTCTATTACTCATTGATTCAAAAGCAGTTATCCTACCATTTTCATCCACAAGGCCTTTATAAGGGAGTTTGCACCAATGGCCGTAAGATGTATGGAAAGGTGCTGGTACACGTTTCTTATCCTCTAGCTTACAGTTGAGTAAGATGTAGCGTTTTTTCCTCTCTCCGAGAGTCTCAATCACCCCGGTTGATTCGAGATAACGCAATCCTTCGCTGATCAACCTCCGACTCAATGAGCAAAGTTGAGTGAACTGGTCATAAGTTATTGAAGCGCTATACCCTCCCTGGTCATCCACTTCGGATTTCAAACAAAGAAGAATAAAAATTTTCAAGGATGCCACCCCAGTGGAAACCTTGTTTTTCTTTATATTTTTCAGAACATTACAATCCCTCATTACATAATAAGGCATTGGTTTCCATAAGGGAGTCATATCAACGACCTGAGACTAAGAAGTAAACAAGCATAAGGACTGTCGTACATAAAATTAGTCGACAAAGATTGTCAGAGATTTTCGCGACTCGCTCCAGTAATTTTACCTTATTTTCTAAAGACATAAGCATTCTCCATAAATTTTCATCGTTGCGTTTTTACGAAGTATGCCCCTTTACTTAAAAGACTATAAGTCTTTTAAGTAAAGTCTTTCTAGAATAAAAGAAATAACATATTATATTTATATCAATTAGTTAGCATTAAATTATAGTTCACGAAGTTACTGTTATAGTTCATTAATAATAAAAATTCGAAGCCCTGAACAGGAAGGCTTCACCGTTCAACCGGCGAAAGGCCATTATTCAATGAATTTGAACTCTCTTTCTCCTCTTCCCGCGTTACCCACAACTCTACAATCGAACCCATAACGGCTTGTCCCGCCGTTAAGGGCGCTCCCGTTTGCTGGGATGGCTTGGCTGCCTCCCAGCTCACTGGCTATTTCTCATGTAGATTTGTGGATAACGCTTCCTCATGTGTCCTACTTCAGAAAACCATTATTAATAGCCCCATTGCGGGGCTGTTTACTCCTTAAAAATCCATCAAATAGCGGTGTGCTTTAGAAGCGGCACTTGCAGCTTTAAAAATAAAGCGCTTGTCACCTTTCAACGCTTCCAGCCAGGAGGCTATGTAATTTTCGTGCTGTACTTCCCCGTAAATACTCAGATCAGCCATTAAAAATGCGCTTCCCAGCTCCGCGATCAGTTCTTCAAAGGCATATCCCGCAGATCCAAACTTCCCACCCTTCTCACGGTTTAAACGGTTTTTTGCTCCGCTCCAGTGAACAAGTTCATGCAAGCCGGTAGCGTAAAAATTTGCTGCATCAGTAAAGAGATGACGCTCTGGCATCCAGATCTCATCTGTTGATGGTCTGAAAAAAGCCTGTTGGCCACGCTCAGTAATTTTCGCGCCTGTACGCTGGAACAGTGCTTCAACTTGCGGCAGCGGATCGAATTCTGCCACCGGCTGCGGTGCGGTTTTTTCTTCCAGAGTCAGCCCTTCTATTTGTTCAGCGTTAAAAACGGTGAATGATTTCAGCATTGGGATTTTTTCAACCTCACCCGCCTCGGTTTCCTTCTCAAGCATCTTGTAGAAAATGGCCGTTGTACCCTTCTCCCCCTTGCAAACCTGAGCGCCCAACTCCTGAGCTTGTTTGTAAGTCAACCAGCGGGAATCTGTGAAGCCCTGCGCTGCTGCGCTGTACCACAGCATCATGATATTAATTCCGCTGTAGCTTGTGCCGGTGGTGAAGTTTGACGGAATACCTGACACCGCACCATTACGCTTCCACGGACACACCCACGGCTTAACCCCCGTTTCTAACGCTTCGATGATGCTGTCAGTCACAACCTGGTAAACATCTGGTTTGGCTTTGCCTTTAGAAAATTTCGTTTTTGAGGAGCCTGACTGCTCCAGCGGGGATGCGCTGGTCGCCGGTGCGGGATTAGGGACGCTTGTTTGGGTATGCAGGTTCATAGTCATGGTTGTTTCTCCGTCAGTGTGAATTTCGTCTTCGTATCGCCTGACGGTTCGGCCTCCCCGGAGTCGTTCTGGCCAGCAAGGGCGCGAAGCGGCTATGCATTACCTTGCTGACCAGGTTGTGACGGGTAACGATTACCGGAAGCTGATATGAAGAAGAAAGACTCACAGGAGAAAATGACGGCGAGCATACTCGAACTTAGCGCCCCTTATGCCGTAGCGGTGAAATGCCGTTGTGTCAGCGATGGAAGCCCGGAGGGGTGAAACAGCTCGCTTGGCTCAATGCGGAAGCACGACGTAGCGCCCGGACACCACAGACATGAATAATGACTTGTGATATAAATAATTGACTTTTACATTGAGGATTTAAACTATGGAATGGCCGAAGGTATTTAGTGATGTAGGGGATGATATAAGAAAAAAAGCATTCGAAAAATTCGACGTGGAAGCAATTACAAAAACAACATTACTTCCCGGACAGGAAAAGACTGGCTACCATAAACGGAAACTGACAACCGACTATTATATTTTCATCTTTACCGATCGTGAAGATAAGAAAAAACAAGGTTCTTTTTGTTGTGGTGTTCATGCGTCCAAAGGATGGTTTGAACTTAACGGACAAAACGCCCACAATATAGCATCTTACAACCCCCTAACCGGGGAAAGCTCTGGCGACGTAGGCAAAGTTGGTACGAGGTCAACTACAGCTATCAACCACCCAAAAGCAAATAAAGAAAAGAAACAATTAATTAATATATTACAAACATATATTGCACTTACCGATAGCATAACAAGTACTAAAGAAGGTGAATCCACAGCGGTGAAAATACTAAAAAAACTGATAACCCATCCATCAAACTCACCTGAAAGATCCGAAATAAGAGCCGTGAACACATTACTCTATAAAACCTTTACTGACATTAAATACAAACAGCATGACATAACAAAATACTCTGAATTAGTTTTATTCAAAGAAAACTCATTAGGAATAACGATAAAAAGCATACCGGTAAGTTATTTTAATGAGAACATTAAAAATAATAGAGAATCAAAACACTCTGATTATGTATACCCTAATCCACCTTCATTTTAAAATAAGCGTTAAGTAAAGCCTCTTACGTACATAGGCTTTACTTACACTCGAACCAGTAAAACATGTTACAAAATAATAAGTAATAGAAGAAAATGGACAGCATAATTTTTTAAATATCAGACGGTGTCATTTATAAAATCGCCCATTCCCCAAACCTAATAATTGATGGCACTACCTCTTCAGTAATACCATTCACACAAATTCAACCAGGCAAAACCAGCGGTTGTTTACGAGCTTTTGGTAACGGTGCTTTGAGATCATAGAGACACAACAATCGACGATAGTCTGTGCATTTCTTATCTTCAAAATTAATTAAAAAAGACTTAAACACACTAAGTGGCAGAATATCTCTATACGCAGAGTAGAATACTAAAGAGCATTGCTTACTTATTGAGTAACTCCCTTCATAGATCTCTTCCAAATTATCATAATCAACTTTGCAAGACTGTGGTGTTCTGTTAAAAACCTCGTCAACTTTTTCTTTTTGCCTCCGCTTACAAGCTTCAATATTATTAAGTTCGGGACATATCCCCCCAAAGGCATAAAATGGGAAGTGTTGCGATTTACTTACCTGTTGTTTATTTAACAAAAGAATTAATTGATAATTTTCTTCGTCTAAAATCTTAAAGTAATTCTGCATCATTTCTGATGTTGTTTGATATTCATACTTAACAGTTTTTGATGTGCCAATAGCCAAAACCATATCACCGTTATTTAATGAATCAATATCCTCTGTAATACTTACTTTTATATTACCTCCGCTACGAATCTCCCCCCAAACACGTTGCACCTTCCTAATATCCATTGCTGAAACAGGTAATAATAGGCTAGATATTGCTTCATAGATAACGTCAAATGCATTTGTTTTTATCTTATTTATTCGTATCGTAGAAAGCCCTTCAATATCAATATCATGCTCAACCACATCTTGTGATTCAGACTCTGAATCAAACTCTATAAGTAAAAAATTTCGCCTGATTTGCTCAGCCATTTCACTACGAGGATCCACACAAGAAAAAATTGTTTTTAAAATATTTTTTATATTATTATCACTAATGCTATAGCCAATAAAAATAATTGGATTATGAATAAAAAGTGAAAGTAACTGAGCGCGAATTAATTCATATTTATCATTGAAATTTACATAGTCATTTTCAGTAATAATCATCCCTTCAGAATCAGTAACACAACCGTGAATCTTATATACTGAACCATAAGGATTACTAAGCAATATATTATTGCCAATCAACGGGGAGAACTCAAAAGTTTTTTCGATAAGCAGGTCATAATTAGTTGTTATAACAGAACCAATATTTTTCCTTGCCTTGGCCAGTAATTTTATTTCTTCTTCCACATCGTCTTTTAAAGTTGTATCCCTAAGAAGATGCGCCAGATACATTTTGAACCTACTTCTTCCATGCCCCCCTTCATTCATATCTTTGTAAAACTCATCATTAATAAATTCGAACTCACCATGCCTATCCTTTCCTAGAGCTTGATTGAAAAGTTCTTCGATATCACTAGCCACTTTTTCATAATTCGTTTTAGCTTCTATTTGATGGCGATATCTAATATCATAATAGTCTTCAACGTTACCGGTTAGATCGATAACCACCTTTTTTAATAGGGCATCCCAACTATACGACTGGGTTAAATACCGAAGGCTAAAACCAGTACCAACGAATAAAACTGGATGATTTTTATAATTATTAACAAACTCATTTATATTCATGCTGAACTCACCCTCATTAACCTTCAACTTGAGCCACGCCTCAAGTCCCCAAACGATAATCTAACATTTTTTTAAGAAGTACCGTAATCTTGCTTTCTCTATAAAAATTCATTCAAAAATATTTATGTACAACTAACCTAGCCGTACGACTTATCCACCGTTTCTGTGGATAACGCTACATCTTGTGTGCTGAACAGCAACTGTTGATACTAGATGTAGTGCCGAACGGGGCAGGTTCCGATAAACCGTGGGGGTGCGTTATGCCCTGCCCCGATTCGGCCAACGGATTTTGGTGCCGTATAAGTATATCCCGCCGAACCAAACTTCCCACCCTTCTCACGGTTTAAACGGTTTTTTTGCTCCGCTCCAGTGAACAAGTTCATGCAAGCCGGTAGCGTAAAAATTTGCTGCATCAGTAAAGAGATGACGCTCTGGCATCCAGATCGCATCTGTTGATGGTCTGAAAAAAGCCTGTTGGCCACGCTCAGTAATTTTCGCGCCTGTGCGCTGGAACAGTGCTTCAACCTGCGGCAGCGGATCGAATTCTGCCACCGGCTGCGGTGCGGTTTCTTCTTCCAGCGTCAGCCCTTCTATTTGTTCAGCGTTAAAAACGGTGAATGATTTCAGCATTGGGATTTTTTCAACCTCACCCGTTTGGATAAATTCTTACCTAACAATGTGCATAATTGCACATTGTTAGGTATTGGTGGTGGAGGGGATAGAGCGTTATGGGGTGAACGATTTGAAATTGGCTTCTAAATCATCAAAGCAACAACTGACATCAACAAAATGAGCCTGTTTTTTAGTGCGCACTAAATCGTGTAATTTGATTGCTCTGGCTTCGATATCAGCTTGATGGATTTTGATATATTCGTGCTGCTTCTTTAGTAGATTTTTGTATTTTACATCTACATTATCTACATCTAGTAAAGTAACCTCATTATCCAGTACAGGTATCATGTAATTTAGATTAATGACACCAAGAAATTCAGTACCATCTTTTCTGTTGTAAATTTTGAAGGCTGTAGGTTTAGAGTTATTGATTCGTTCTAACTGAGGTTTTGGTGATGATAAAGGAGCTATATAGCTCACGCCATTAACTTCAATAACGACGCCAATGAATGGGCGGCTACCATTATAATTATCCGGCACCTTTCCATCGATTGTTTTTAGGTAAGATATATACCTATCGGAAACGATGTAAAACTTCACTTTCTTCCCTCACATCCACGGATGAAAAAAAAGCGGCCTGAGCCGCTTTTCGTCCCGCACTTAAGGTAGCGAATCACCTGGATTTTCGTCCCGCACTTAAAGGTAGCGAATCACCTGGATTTTCGTCCCGCACTTAAGGTAGCGAATCACCTGGATTTTCGTCCCGCACTTAAGGTAGCGAATCACCTGGATTTTCGTCCCGCACTTAAGGTAGCGAATCACCTGGATTTTCGTCCCGCACTTAAAGGTAGCGAATCACCTGGATTTTCGTCCCGCACTTAAAGGTAGCGAATCACCTGGATTTTCGTCCCGCACTTAAAGGTAGCGAATCACCTGGATTAATCACCGATACATCAAACCTTCTTTGTACCGACACCCCAATATTAGAACTCTATTATTCTATTTGCAACTTTATTGTTTAGCTAAACCTATAGACTAAGTTTTCGCCGATACATGTAACTTATTGTTTAATATGTATTTATTAAAGATTGCCGCATGTAATACCTATACTCTAACTTATCATCAAATTCCTTCGTTCGCGCATCTACGCTGGGTACCTCATCAGTGCATAAATGGATACACAGGTGACTCTGTCCAGGCGGCTAGGTGTAAACCTACTGACGTAATGCACTCTCGATAGCCACAGCTCAGTGTTACGTTTAAATTCAGTAAAATAGACTTATCCACCGTTTCTGTGGATAACACTACATCTTGTGTGCCGCCTAGCTCGGATCGATACTATATGTAGTTCCGGGCAGGGCAGATTCCGATCAACCGTGGGGGTGCGTTCTACCCTGCCCCGCTTCGGCCAGCGGATTTTGGTACTGTATAAGTATACCTTCCTCGTACCACTGCAAGCTGGTACTGTTTAAACACACACGACACACTTAAACAGAACCGGTTCTCAAAAATGACCCAAACAGTACCGACCTGCTTTGTTCGCGCTTATCTTCGTGCCTCCACGTCCGAACAGGATGCATCACGAGCACGTAGCTCTATCGATACTTTCGCCACTGAGCACGGGCTGGCCATCTGTAACTATTATATTGAAAATGAGTCAGGTTCACGCCTGGAACGTCCTGAGCTTTTCCGGCTGCTGAAAGACTGTCGGCAGCGCGACATCTTACTTATTGAAGATGTTGACCGCCTTTCACGACTGGCCGGGAATGACTGGATCACGCTCAAGAAAATGATTGCCAGGAAAGATATAAGAGTCGTGGCCGTTAATGTTCCCACTACCTGGCTGCATTTATCTCCGGGGCTGACCGATTTTGATAACCGGATGTTTTCGGCCATCAATGACATGCTGCTCGATATGCTGGCCGCAGTGGCCAGACGCGACTATGAGCAGCGGCGGGAACGCCAGAAACAGGGGATCGCCAAAGCAAAAGCTGAGGGCAAATACCAGGGCAGAAAGGTTAACCAACATCGCTATGATGCCATTAACCGGCTGCTGGCCAGCGGCAGCTCCTGGAGCCAGGTTCAGAAGACCATCAATTGCAGTCGTGGCACCATTAGCCGGGCGATTAAACAGTGTCCCCCAGTTACAGCCCTCCCCTCTCTTTCCGGGCAGTCTGAGAGTGCTACCGCATTTTCCGTGACAGCCACACTGTGGGTGCCGGTGCAGAACGGCAGCAAATTTACCCGTGGGAAGAAAAAGGTCAGAGAAGATATTGCCTGGCTGGTTGAGTGCGACTATGACGGAAAGGTGTTGGACAACAATGAGTACAGCCTGATTTTTACGTATAGCGATGAGGCCGATTTGAAAGAGCAGATTGACGAACTTTTCGACGAGATATACCGCACAGCTGAGATACGTAACTGCGTGGTCGATGATATGACGCTAACCAATGATGCAACTAATCAGGGCTGGAATGAATACGATGGAGGTTGGCAATAATCTATTGAGAGAAGCCTAAACCAAAATTCCCGCCAGTTCCAACACTCAAAAAAAACACTCATATACTCATTTACACATAAAAAACACATTTACTCATTTGTGTTTTTGTGTATAATTAAACTCAAATGAGTAAACACACAAATGAGGTTTAGACATGAAAATTATCGCGTTCCTCAACCCTAAAGGTGGCTCCGGTAAAACGACTGCAACAATCAACGTCAGTAGCTGCCTTGCCAGTTCGGGTAAAAAAATTGCAGTTGTAGATACAGACCCACAGATGAGCCTGACTAACTGGAATAAAGCAGAGAAAGCAGCATTCGATGTTTACACCGCAGCATCAGAGAAAGACGTTTACCAGGTAAGAAAAGATCTGGCTGAATATGACTTTGTGATTATTGATGGAGCCGGTTCTCTGTCAGTTATTACTTCCGCAGCGGTGATGGTCAGCGACCTGATTATCATCCCGGTAACACCCAGCCCTTTGGATTTTTCCGCTGCCGGTTCTGTCGTCACGGTACTGGAAGCCCAGGCTTATAATCGTCCGGTAGAAGCTCGATTCCTCATCACACGGAAAATCGAACAAGCCACCATGCTTAACGTTCTGAAAGATAGCATTGCTCAGACGGGTATTAAGCCGTTTAAAACTGCGATCACACAACGCCAAAGTTACGTTAAATCCGTCATGGAGGGTGAGAGCGTTTTCGATACCAACGATGGAGCAGCAAAGGGCGAGATAGCCATTCTGACGCGAGAAATACTCGAATCATTTGAGTAAAAACTCATATACTCATTTCAGCATATTAGAGGTTATGTATGGCACTAACTAAGCAACATACATCAAAAACAATGAGTTTCGGTGAGCATCGAGATCTTGAAAAAGTCGTCAATAGCACACCCACGGGAAAGCAAAAGAGAGTCAACGTTAACTTTGATGAAGAGATACATACCCGCTTCAAAGCTGCGTGTGCAAAACAAGGTACATCTATTACTGATGTGATAAAGGATTTGGTCGATAATTGGCTGAAAGAAAATGACAAGTAAGGTAATGACTCCAACTTATTGATAGTGTTTTATGTTCAGATAATGCCCGATGACTTTGTCATGCAGCTCCACCGATTTTGAGAACGACAGTGACTTCCGTCCCAGCCTTGCCAGATGTTGTCTCAGATTCAGGTTATGTCGCTCAATGCGCTGAGTGTAACGCTTGCTGATTACGTGCAGCTTTCCCTTCAGGCGGGATTCATACAGCGGCCAGCCATCCGTCATCCATACCACGACCTCAAAGGCCGACAGCAGGCTCAGAAGACGCTCCAGTGTGGCCAGAGTGCGTTCACCGAAGACGTGCGCCACAACCGTCCTCCGTATCCTGTCATACGCGTAAAACAGCCAGCGCTGACGTGATTTAGCACCGACGTAGCCCCACTGTTCGTCCATTTCAGCGCAGACAATCACATCACTGCCCGGCTGTATGCGCGAGGTTACCGACTGCGGCCTGAGTTTTTTAAGTGACGTAAAATCGTGTTGAGGCCAACGCCCATAATGCGGGCGGTTGCCCGGCATCCAACACCATTCATGGCCATATCAATGATTTTCTGGTGTGTACCGGGTTGAGAAGCGGTGTAAGTGAACTGCAGTTGCCATGTTTTACGGCAGTGAGAGCAGAGATAGCGCTGATGTCCGGCAGTACTTTTACCGTTACGCACCACGCCTTCAGTAGCTGAGCAGGAGGGACAACTGATGGAGATGGAGGCCACGGGAGCACCTCAAAAACACCATCATACACTAAATCATTAGGTTGGCAGCATCACCGAAAAAATGTATATTTGTCGGCGAATAAATAGCATTCTTTGACGCCGATAGCACCAGCGAACTTATATTTTTAGGTTCGTTACCTGACGCCTTAAATATTGCGGCTCCCGGTCAGTCGAAGATTCTATTAGCAGTGGCATAAATCAGCATCGCCTGATGTTTCTGGTTCTATGCGAATTCACAGTGTGCTCATTGATTCGTAATTCACTCTGACAAGGAAATGGCAATGAAAAAGGTTCTTCTCTCTGCAGCAATGGCAACCGCGTTTTTTGGCATGACTGCTGCCCATGCAGCTGATACCACTGTTGGCGGCGGCCAGGTTAATTTCTTCGGTAAAGTTACCGATGTATCCTGTACTGTTTCCGTTAACGGCCAGGGCAGCGATGCGAACGTTTACCTGTCTCCGGTAACCCTGACTGAAGTTAAAGCGGCAGACCCGGATACTTACCTGAAACCGAAATCTTTCACCATTGACGTCTCTAACTGCCAGGCTGCTGATGGCACTAAACAGGATGACGTAAGCGAACTGGGCGTGAACTGGACCGGCGGTAACCTGCTGGCTGGCGCAACCCCCAAACAACAGGGCTACCTGGCGAACACCGAAGCTTCCGGTGCTCAGAACATCCAGCTGGTGCTGTCTACTGACAACGCTACCGCGCTGACCAACAAAATCATCCCGGGTGACAGCACTCAGCCGGAAGCGAAAGGCGACGCTTCCGCTGTAGCTGATGGCGCGCGTTTCACCTACTACGTAGGCTACGCCACCAGCGCGCCGACCACGGTAACCACCGGTGTGGTTAACAGCTACGCGACTTACGAAATTACTTACCAGTAATTCCGTCAGAAAATAAAACTGCCCCGCGATGGGGCAGTTAATAACAATAATAAAGCGGCAATGTCCGCCGCTTGTATTTTTATTCTGAGGTCAGCATGAAGCGTATTGCCCTTTTTTTCTGTTTCATTTTTAGTTTTGCGGCCCATGCCAACAATATTATTGTTAACGGTACCCGCTTTATTTATCCAGGAAATGAAAAAGAAATAACGGTACAGCTTTCAAATAACGCCGACCGTCCGGCGCTGGCGCAGGCCTGGCTGGATAACGGCGATGCCGATGCCACACCGGATACCATTACCACCCCGTTTATTATCACCCCGCCGATTTCGCGCGTTGACGCCAAGAGCGGCCAGACGCTGCGTATTAAGCTCGGTAGCAGCGCCGGTCTGGCGAAAGATAAAGAGACGCTGTGGTGGCTGAATCTGCTGGAAATTCCGCCGGTGGTGGCCAATCAGAAAAATGAAGGCCAGAACGTGCTGCAGCTGGCGATCCGTTCGCGCTTTAAATTTATTTATCGTCCTGCCGGACTGGGCAACCGCGATGCGGCGGCCGAGAAGCTGACCCTGACCGCCAGCGGCAGTAGTCTCGCCATCAACAACCCGACGCCGTTCTACATTACCGTCAGCCGTATTTCCCGCGACGGCGGTAAAGCCCTGAACAGTAAAACCGTGATGCTGGCGCCGCAGTCCAGCCAGACGGTGGCGCTCTCCTCCGCCGTCAACCGCGGCGAAACCCTGACCGTTAACAACATTAATGACTATGGCGCCGATGTCGCAGTGAAAGTGGCCGTTAAATAAGGGAAAAGCTAATGAAGCAGAGGTCATTCTGCCCGGGAAGATTAAGCACCGCGATCGCCATCGTGCTGTGCTGCTTTCCGCCATTTTCCAGCGGACAGGAAAACCCGGGAACGGTATATCAGTTTAACGACGGCTTTATTGTCGGCAGTCGCGAAAAGGTCGATCTGTCGCGCTTTTCGACCAGCGCGATTACCGAAGGCACTTACTCCCTTGACGTCTACACCAACGACGAGTGGAAAGGGCGCTACGATTTACGCATCGCGCGCGATAAAGATGGTCGGCTGGGCGTCTGCTACACCAAAGCGATGCTGGCCCAATATGGCATCGCGGCGGAAAAGCTCAATCCGCAGCTGAGCGAGCAGGAGGGCTACTGCGGTAGCCTCAAATCCTGGCGCAACGAAGAAAACGTCAAAGACAACCTGGTCCAGTCCTCCCTGCGGTTGAACATTTCGGTACCGCAGATCTATGAAGATCAACGCCTGAAAAACTATGTCAGCCCGGAGTTCTGGGACAAAGGTATTACCGCGCTCAATCTTGGCTGGATGGCGAACGCCTGGAACAGCCATACCTCTTCGGTAGGCGGGTCGGATAACAGCAGCGCCTATCTGGGCGTCAACGCCGGTCTGTCGTGGGACGGCTGGCTGCTGAAGCACATCGGCAACCTGAACTGGCAGCAGCAGCAGGGTAAAGCGCACTGGAACAGCAACCAGACCTATCTCCAGCGCCCTATCCCACAGCTCAACTCCATCGTCAGCGGCGGGCAGATTTTCACCAATGGTGAATTTTTCGACACTATCGGTCTGCGCGGGGTTAATCTTTCCACCGATGACAATATGTTCCCGGACGGCATGCGCTCGTATGCTCCGGAAATTCGCGGCGTGGCGCAGAGCAACGCCCTCGTCACTGTGCGCCAGGGCAGCAATATTATCTATCAGACCACCGTTCCGCCCGGACCGTTTACCCTGCAGGATGTCTATCCTTCCGGCTATGGCAGCGATCTTGAGGTCTCGGTGAAAGAAGCGGATGGCTCGGTAGAAGTGTTTAGCGTGCCTTACGCTTCCGTCGCCCAGCTGCTGCGTCCGGGAATGACCCGCTACGCGCTCTCCGCCGGTAAAGTGGACGACAGCGCGCTGCGCAACAAGCCGATGCTCTATCAGGCGACCTGGCAGCACGGGATCAACAATCTGTTGACCGGCTACACCGGGGTCACCGGTTTTGACGACTATCAGGCCTTCCTGGTGGGGACAGGGATGAACACCGGCATCGGCGCGCTCTCTTTTGACGTCACCCATTCGCGGTTGAAGAGCGATGCCCATGATGACTCGGGTCAGAGCTATCGCGCGACCTTTAACCGCATGTTTACCGATACCCAGACCAGCATCGTGTTGGCGGCGTATCGCTACTCGACGAAAGGTTATTACAACCTCAACGACGCGCTGTACGCCGTCGATCAGGAAAAAAATAGTCGCAGCAACTACACCCTGTGGCGGCAAAAAAACGGCATGACCTTCACGGTGAACCAGAACCTGCCGGACGGCTGGGGCGGGTTTTATCTCAGCGGCCGTATCTCCGATTACTGGAACCGCTCCGGGACCGAGAAGCAGTATCAGGTCAGCTACAACAATTCATTTGGTCGTCTCTCCTGGTCGGCGAGCGCGCAGCGCGTCTATACGCCAGACAGCTCCGGTCATCGTCGCGACGATCGTATTTCACTCAACTTCAGCTACCCGCTGTGGTTTGGCGATAACCGCACCGCCAACCTGACGTCGAACACCTCGTTCAATAACTCGCGCTTTGCCAGCTCGCAGATTGGTATCAACGGTTCGCTGGACAGTGAAAACAACCTTAACTACGGCGTGTCGACCACCACCGCCACCGGCGGTCAGCATGATGTGGCGCTCAACGGCAGCTACCGTACGCCATGGACCACCCTCAACGGCAGCTACAGCCAGGGCGAAGGCTATCGTCAGAGCGGCATTGGCGCCAGCGGGACGATGATCGCCCACAGCGGCGGCGTGGTGCTCTCACCGGAAAGCGGCTCGACGATGGCCCTGATTGAAGCCAAAGACGCGGCCGGGGCGATGCTTCCGGGATCGCCGGGCACCCGTGTGGACAGCAATGGTTACGCCATCCTGCCGTATCTGCGCCCGTACCGGATTAACGCCGTGGAAATCGACCCGAAAGGCAGCCATGACGACGTGGCCTTCGATCGCACCGTGGCGCAGGTTGTGCCGTGGGAAGGCAGCGTGGTTAAGGTCGCGTTCGGCACTAAGGTGCAGAACAACCTCACCCTGCAGGCGCGCCAGGCGAACCACGAGCCGTTGCCGTTTGCGGCAAGTATTTTCTCCCCCGACGGCAAGGAGATCGGCGTTGTCGGCCAGGGCAGCATGATGTTTATCAGCGATGCGAACGCCAAACGCGCGATTGTGAAGTGGAGCGGCGGGCAGTGTTCGGTGGATCTGGGACAGCAAACAACAAAGGATAGCGTATGTCGCTGAGGAAATTACTAACGCTTTTTATCGTCTTAATGGCGCTGGGAACCACCTCGTCCTGGGCCTCCTGTACGCGTCTCTCATCGCCAACGGTGATGCTGGACATGGTGGTGGGCAGGGTGGTGGTGCCCTCGGATCTGCCGGTGGGCTCGGTGATCCTTACCCGCGACTGGACGCCGAGAGCTCCCGGCGGGGCAAACTATAGCTGTACTTCCGGCACCAACCGCTTTGCGGCGAAGATCGTGTCGCCAGGGGCCACGGACCTTGGAAATAAAATCTACTCCACCAACGTGCCGGGAATCGGCATGCGTTTCAGCCGCGGCGGCGAAACGGTAAATATCGTCTATCCCGACGTCTTTTCGTCCCGGATATATAACACCACCAGCTATTCCCTCGAAGGGTCGCGCTTTACGCTGGAGATTATCAAAACCGCGGCAACCACCGGCAGCGGCACCCTGGCGGCGGGTAAGTACACCTCCTACGACTGGGAGAGCGGCGATAACCCGATCCTCGAAACCTATCTGAGCGCCAACGCCATCACCGTGGTCTCGCCCTCCTGTTCAGTGCTGAGCGGGAAAAATATGAATGTCGATGTGGGTTCCATCCGGCGCACCGACCTGAAAGGGGTCGGCACCACCGCCGGCGGGAAGGATTTTAATATCGACCTGCAGTGCAGCGGCGGCCTGAGTGAAACGGGATATGCCAACATTAGCACCTCGTTCTCCGGTACCCTGGCCACCAGCACTACCGCTACCATGGGCGCCTTGCTGAATGAAAAAGCCGGCAGCGGGATGGCGAAAGGCATTGGCATCCAGGTGCTGAAGGATGGCTCCCCGCTGCAGTTTAATAAGAAATACACCGTCGTCCGCTTGAATAATCAGGAGACCCGCTACATCACCATACCGCTGCACGCGCGTTTTTATCAGTATGGCCCGACGACCAGCACCGGCGAGGTGGAGTCGCATATGATCTTTAACCTGACGTACGATTAATACGGGAGGGGGAATGAAGGGATTGCCGAAAAACACTATCGCGTGGCTGCTATTTTGCGGCAGCCTCGCCGCCCCCTCGGCGTGGGGTTTTGAGACCAATTACGATCGCGGACGGGTCGATTTTGCCGGGCGGGTGACGGATATTTCCTGTAGCATCGCGCTAAACGGCGGCCAGCATGCCGGCAGCGGTAATGTCTGGCTGGCGCCGGTCAGCCTGGCGGAAGTCCACGATCGCGGTGCCGGGGCGTTTATGAAACCGCAGCCGTTTACCCTGGCACTGTCAAACTGCCAGCTGCGCCATGATGGTGGGGCAGCCTCGCAGGATGAGGTGCGTCGGGTCAGCGTGCGCTGGGTCGATGGTTTTTTACTGACGGCGGTCGGTAACGAAAACGCCGGGTATCTGGCCAATACCTTGCCGGATGGAGCGCAGAATATTTATCTGGCGCTATCGACTAACGATAATAATACGCTGGATAAGAGTAATAAAATTGTCCCGGCGGACCCGCAGCAAAATCAGGTGCGTTTGCAGGAAAGCGCGGTCAGCGGCGGCCTGTTCACCTATTACGTTGGCTATGTTTCGCCAACGCCGAAAAGCGCCACCAGCGGGCCGATTACCAGCTGGGCAACGTGGGAATTAGTTTATAATTAAGTGACGTTAAAAAGCCGGGAATTCCCGGCTTTTTTTACATGGCAATATCATCGGCGACCAGTTGTTCAATACTGACTTCCCGCCAGTAATGTCCCTGGATAGCAAACCACTCCATTCCCTGCAGCCATTCTTGGGGTCCGCTTGGAATTCGGAAATTATCCTACTATAAGGGCTTCCCCGAACAGTCAACGCCGGTTTTTAATTTCTGTCTGTTCATCAATGAAAGGCAAGGGATAAGACTGCGCTACTATAAACGGTCATGCTGAATCGCTAGTGATTCGGACCCTGATGAAAGACGCTCGTGAGATCCTCCTTCGTTAATCGGATAGTGATATCCAGTAGGATATGCAGATACTTCTCACGGGGGTCTAACCCTTTACCATCAACAATTTACAGTTCAGTTACTACTCAGTTAAATTTTTCATGTTGTTGAATACAGTCTGAAGTCATCGCCGTAATGTAATGATGCCCAGCACAACCTCGCATTCTTGGCGGCGATTGCAACGACAGCACGCCAGTATCCCCGCCTACCAATCAACGAGCAGACCCAACGGCTAAACGGGTCCGTTCTATTCTCTGCCCCTACCATTACAGAACGGGCTCCTGGACCAGTAGGGTTCGCAGATAGGCATCACCCGCTTTTGTTATCCTGCCAAGCTTTGATTTTCCGCCACTACTGTATTGTGATGGCGTTAGCCCCAACCAAAGCTGCCAGTTGGCGCCCGTTCTTAAAATCATGGGCATTGCCAATACTGGCGACCAGCGCACTCGCTGTGGTGGGCCCAACACCTTTCAGTTCCATTAACTGCTGGCTGCGATGATCTGTTTTGGCCACACGAGATAATACCCTGTCATATTCGGCGATTTTCTCTTCAATATTAGTGACATGTGTCAATAGATCATCAATGCACAGCCTAACCTGTACTGGCAGAGTTTCCTTCTGGTCAGAAACAACATGACGCAGAGCATCAGTGCTTTGTGGGGCAATAACCCCGAATTCAGATATCAGGCCCCGAAGACGGTTATACGTTGCTGTTCTTTCCTGGATAAATCCCTGTCTTGTCCGATGTAAGCATTGCATTGCCTGCTGGCTTTCGTCTTTGACTGGTACAAAGCGCATATGCGGCCGCTGCACTGCCTCACAAATAGCTATTGCATCAGCTGCATCATTTTTCCCGGTCTTACCCGGCATGCGATAGGGTGAGACAAATTTCGGAGCCATCAACCGGACATCATGGCCATACTGCCTGAATAATCTTGCCCAATAGTGGGCACCCGAGCAGGCTTCCATTCCAATGACACAGGGAGGTAAACCAGCGATGAGTTCAGAAAGTGCTGCACGCGACACCTTGGGTTTAACCAGAACAGCTTTACCATTTTGGTCAATGCAGTGAACAGCAAACACATTTTTAGCAAGATCGATACCGACAGTGGTGATGGTCATAACGAATCCCTCTGGGTCAATGTTTATCCTATGATTGCACGAAAGTTAATCAGGCGCATATCTAGGGGAAGTCCCTTCCATTCGTTAAGCTTTTCAAGCTTAACGGGTGATTTCGTTCCATTGATCGGAAACCCCTGACCGCAAGGGATGTACGGAACTGTCAGGCTGTCCGTTTCTGGTTTTGCCTACTTTCGGACAGATCAACGGCATGGTGTACGTAATCGTTCGGTTTCGGACGTTTAAGTCACATGCACGTTAACTGTCGGTATTCATCGCCTCACTAGTACTACTCTGCTAGTTCATCATGTTCTTCGAGAGCATATTCAAAATCGGCAACAAGCAAGAAATTTTCTATCCTATAAGCCTGATTTAACTTAATTCGTTGGTATCTTTCGTTCAATAATCGCCATGCTGTTTTCCGTAGTACCATCGGTACGGATTCATCTTTTAAAGTACGCATGAGCACAGAACAGGTTGTCAGAAAAGCAGCGTCCTTACGTTTTCGGTAATACGCATCAGTCGAACAAACCGCAATGATCTCGATTGATTCAGGGTGATGACAGATAGCATTAACCGTAGTTTGTTCATGTATCTGTACCTTGAGTTCAGCCTGAATTTTTGATTGATGATACATAGCCTTGAGATAGCTAAACATGATTTCCCCATCAAACAGTAAGTCGTGTCAATTCCTAGAGTTAACACATTTCTGATCATGACTCACACGTTACGTTCAGTCGGTAGCCATCTGTGCAAAAAATGCGCTTAGCGTAGGATAATTTCCTTTTTCCAAGCGGACCCCTATTACTGATGTGATAAAGGACTTGGTCGATAATTGGCTGAAAGAAAATGACAGCCAAAAGACTCAAATGAGTAAAAACACATTAACTCAAAAACACACCTATCCTTACCGAGAACACTGATCTGGTGCATAAACTTTTTATGTGCCAGATCGGTGTTGGCCAAGCAAAGCGCGGCAGCGTGTTTAGACTTACAGTAAATGGCGTTTATGGTTCATCTGTTGGTGCAAAATACGCGCAATCAGAATATCCGTATCACGAACCGTATAAAAAATGGCATGTCGCTGAAATTCAATGCGCATCACACCAGGAACGGTATGGTAGTCACGTCCCATATCTGGCATTCCGGCCAGTGTCTCGAAAAATGCCTCAAGTGCGTCTGTATAATGGTCTGCCTGAGCTTCACCAAATTTCAAGAGCGTATAGTCATAAATCCCGGCGAAGTCGTCTGCTGCCCGTTCAGTGAGTTTATACACGATGTCTCAGTTTTCTTTGTGCTGCAATATCCCGCAGTGATAGCGAGCTTTCACCGCTTTCCAGCCCAGCAATAACAGCCTGACGAATAACTTCATCGTTTGTTTCCTGTTGCTCCAGCAATCGCAGCGCAGAACGCATAACTTCACTCGCAGAGCCGTAACGGCCACTGTCTATTAATCGACTAATAAACGAATCGAGTTGTTCGCCAATCGTAACGCTTGTTGTTCTGGCCATAACGCCCCCTGTGTTAACTATCAACACAATGATAGGAATACTTGCTCCTGGTGTCAACGAATACACCCAAACGGATTTCGCCCCCTTCCTGCTAGACTGGTTTTTTAGCTTACTTTTAGCGATGAAGTAGGTAAGGGCGAAAAGCGCCTTTTCGCTGCATTGCGTCTCGTTGACTCCATGCCTCCGGCTAAGGCCGGAGGTGCTACTTAAAGTCTTTTGGGGAGCATAGCGACCATGCCGAACCGGCGCGGCCATCTGGCCGCTGCAAGGGCGGTCATTATCGGTTTTCCCCGTTATCCACAGAACTTATCCAGCGAATAAGTAGATCTTTAATGAAGTTAAGTAGGTCGAAGACCTGATTGTTTTGCAGCTAACTATTGGTTGATTGCAGATAGTCCCATTTACCTATTTGCAGGTAAGTGTGCATAAAAGATATAACGCCGGTGTTGATTGGGGTTTTGACCAAATATCGGTGAGGTTATCGTGATAATGGTGACTAAAAAACGAGCTGTTTTAGCAGATGGACAACGAACATCCTCCGCAGGGAATCGGATTAGTAAAAAGAGGGCGGGTTAGTGAGGCGGGGCTGTGCCTGGCTGCTCCATATTTACCAGTTCAAGCTGGTAAAGCTGAGTCCAGACCATTTTTTCAAACTGCTGAGGGGTTAGATGGTGTATATCACCCTTCATATCACGGAAAATACGCTCGGCCACCTGACGCTTTCGCTCATCGAACGGTAATTCGGCCAGCTTACGCCGTTGTTTGCCCTCAATAGCGCGTGTACGGCGGCTGAGTATCGTCTGATGGCGGCAACGTTCATACCAGCGCTTACGGGCTTCTTTTACTGTCATAGCCTCACCGGGTTGTAGAATGCCGTCCTCAATAGCGCGTAGGCGTTCTTCTTGCTCGGCTCGTAGCTTGTCCATATCCACACCGGTAAGACGCCAGCCTTCTTCTGTAATGATTATATGCTTAGGAAAACGGCACCCGTTCACATAATCCCACTCAGTTTCAGGCGCAAGGACTATGCCAAACCTCGCCAATTCGTCTATCAGACGCGACACCCTGGATACCGTCACGGCAGTTTCAGGGATGATCTGGCCATCTTCATTCCGTGGACTGAGTTCTTCAGCCAGCTTAGTGATGTTGATAGTGACAATACCGGTAGCAAGATCGGCTTTGTTGACGAAAAGCACAAACAATGCATCGAGCAAACGCCGGCGTACTTCACGGAAAGCTCTTTTTCTGTCCGCGACAGGTCGCAAAAAAGTGAAGATTGGATCGGCAGAAACACGACGACGAATAACCCAGGCACCAGAGGTTTTGTCCTGGCTCATAAGGTTACGTAAGGCTCGACCATGCTGTTTACTGAGAGGTTTATAATGCGCCGGACGCACGTAGAGCGGTAACGGACATTTACAGGCTGTAGAATGTTCGCCACGATGACGCTTGTCTGGGTTTTGTTGGGTAGAATTTATCTGGTTATTCAC
>NZ_CP115027.1:0-91270 GCF_014596815.2 Citrobacter sp. C13 | reverse complement strand
CTTGATCCTCAACGGTTATCCACAAAAGGATGTAGTAATACGTATCGCAGTCAACGGATATACATACCTCAGTAAATACCGTTGCATATCACAGTATTAGATTATGCATATAACAGTCAACATTTTACATTCCACAGTCGATCCAGACAGACGTTAAAGCCAGTTACAGCGCATGCTGGAGCGATCCGGGGATCTCTTTTGGATCTCATTATGATCTCCTTGGGATCAATTATTGGATCGAGACCATGAATAACCCAGATACAAGCCCGGAAGCGCCACACCAGATATCCAGAACCCTGGCCTTATTTTCCTGAATACGCTCTGGAAGATTGAGATCTACAGGTACAACAATGAAACATTGACTGCGGTATGCTGAGTCGTCTTTCCTCTTCCTCGACACAGATGCGGTAAGCATCATACCATAGTCAATATATTACATACCGCAGTCAATTTCATTATAACTGGCTGATCCCGAGCCATCTTTAGCAACCCGACGTACGTGCAATCTGTGAATTCTGTGATTTTCCGCTTCCTCGCCGCTTTCTCACTGTGTGAGATCGCTTACTGCGGCGAGCGGCAGTGATTAATATTGACTGCGGTATGTACTCTTTTGTAATCCCCTGCGTTCTTTCATTACCCAATGTGGTTCACTTTGCACTTTTTCGTGCACTTTGCGATTTTATTGTTGCTTTGCAATAAATTCCAAGATTTAATAAAATAATGCAAAGTGATGATTAAAGGATGTTCAGTATGGGACTCATGGATACACTCAACCAGTGCATAAGTGCTGGTCATGAAATGACGAAAGCAATCGCCATTGCACAGTTTAATGATGACAGTCCGGAAGCCCGGAAAATAACCCGGCGCTGGAGGATTGGTGAAGCGGCAGATTTAGTTGGCGTGTCATCTCAGGCTATCAGGGATGCCGAGAAAGCTGGCCGGCTGCCGCACCCTGATATGGAAACCCGTGGGAGAGTTGAGCAACGCGTTGGTTATACCATCGAACAAATCAATCACATGCGGGATGTATTTGGTACACGACTGCGCCGTGCTGAAGATGCGTTTCCGCCGGTGATTGGCGTTGCAGCTCACAAAGGTGGTGTTTACAAAACCTCAGTATCCGTTCACCTGGCTCAGGATCTTGCTCTGAAAGGACTCCGTGTTCTGCTTGTTGAAGGCAATGACCCACAGGGAACTGCTTCTATGTATCACGGATGGGTGCCCGATCTTCATATTCATGCTGAGGACACTCTCCTGCCCTTTTATCTTGGGGAAAAGGATGACGCCAGCTACGCTATAAAGCCCACCTGCTGGCCTGGCCTTGATATCATCCCGTCCTGTCTGGCACTGCACCGCATTGAAACCGAGCTGATGGGGAAATTTGACGAAGGCAAATTACCTGCTGACCCGCACCTGATGCTCCGTCTGGCCATTGAAACTGTCGCTCATGATTATGACGTGATAGTTATCGACAGCGCACCCAACCTTGGTATCGGTACGATAAATGTTGTATGCGCTGCTGATGTTCTGATTGTCCCTACTCCGGCAGAGCTGTTCGACTACACCTCCGCACTGCAGTTTTTCGATATGCTTCGTGACCTGCTTAAGAACGTGGATCTTAAAGGCTTCGAGCCAGATGTCCGTATTCTGCTTACCAAATACAGTAATAATAATGGCTCGCAGTCCCCGTGGATGGAAGAACAAATTCGGGATGCCTGGGGAAGCATGGTCCTTAAAAATGTTGTGCGCGAAACGGATGAAGTCGGCAAAGGTCAGATCCGTATGAGAACCGTTTTTGAACAGGCTATTGATCAACGTTCTTCAACCGGTGCCTGGCGTAATGCCCTCTCTATCTGGGAGCCTGTTTGCAATGAGATTTTTGATCGTCTGATTAAACCACGCTGGGAGATTAGATAATGAAGCGTGCTCCTGTCATTCCAAGACATACCACACATACTCAATCGACTGAAGATACTTCATCACCGGCGCCGGCCGCGCCGATGGTGGATTCATTAATTGCGCGCGTGGGTGCTATGGCCCGCGGTAATGCAATCTCTCTTCCGGTAAGTGGACGGGAAGTAAAATTTACCCTTGAGGTGCTCCGGGGAGACTCTGTTGAGAGCGCTTCACGCGTATGGTCAGGCAATGAGCGCGATCAGGAACTACTTACCGAAGATGCTCTGGATGATCTCATTCCTTCATTTTTACTGACCGGTCAGCAGACTCCAGCTTTCGGCCGCCGGGTTTCTGATGTCATAGAAATTGCAGACGGCAGCCGTCGCCGTAAAGCCGCAATCCTGACGGAAAGTGATTATCGCGTTCTGGTTGGTGAACTGGACGATGAGCAGATGGCTGCATTGTCCCGACTGGGTAACGATTATCGGCCGACGAGTGCTTATGAACGTGGCCTGCGTTATACAAGCCGGCTGCAGAATGAGTTTGCAGGAAATATTTCTGCGCTTGCCGATGCGGAAAACATTTCTCGTAAGATCATTACCCGCTGTATTAATACGGCCAAACTGCCTAAATCCGTTGTTGCCCTGTTTGCACATCCTGGAGAACTGTCTGCCCGGTCAGGTGAAGCCCTTCAGAAGGCTTTTGCAGATAAAGAAGAATTACTGAAGCAGCAGGCTGAGACTCTCCACGATCAGAAGAAAGCGGGACTAATCTTTGAAGCTGAAGAGGTCATTAGTCTTTTAACATCCGTACTGAAACAATCTCCCGCATCAAGAGTTAATCTGAGCTCACGTCATCAGTTTGCTCCAGGGGCAACAGCATTGTATAAGGGCGATAAAATGGTGCTTAACCTGGATAAGTCCCGCATTCCTGCGGAGTGTATAGAGAAAATAGAAGCCATTCTTAAGGAGCTTGAGAAACCAGGAGTCTGATGCGGACACGCATTATTCTACGGTGATCTCCCTTTACTTCATTTCCTTTCTCACAGGCCAGAAAACATAACTGGCCTGAATATTCTCTCTGGGACCACGGTCCCACCTGCGTCATCTGTCAGCTTATCTGCCTTGGACCACGGTCCCACCTGCATCGCCGGTCAGGTTATCTCCCTGGGACCACGGTCCCACCTGCATCGTCGGTCAGCTTATCTGCCTGGGACCACGGTCCCACCTGCATCGCCGGTCAGGTAATCTGTCTGGGACCACGGTCCCACCTGCGTCATCGGTCAGGTTATCTGACTGGGACCACGGTCCCACCTGCGTCGTCGGTCAGGTTATCTCCCTGGGACCACGGTCCCACCTGCATCGTCGGTCAGCTTATCTGCCTGGGACCACGGTCCCACCTGCGTCATCTGTCAGCTTATCTGCCTGGGACCACGGTCCCACCTGCGTCATCGGTCAGGTTATCTGACTGGGACCACGGTCCCACCTGCGTCGTCGGTCAGGTTATCTGCCTGGGACCACGGTCCCACCTGCGTCATCGGTCAGCTTATCTGTCTGGGACCACGGTCCCACCTGCGTCATCGGTCAGGTTATCTGACTGGGACCACGGTCTCACCTGCGTCATCGGTCAGGTTATCTGTCTGGGACCACGGTCCCACCTGCGTCGTCGGTCAGGTTATCTGACTGGGACCACGGTCCCACCTGCGTCATCGGTCAGCTTATCTGCCTGGGACCACGGTCCCACCTGCATCGCCGGTCAGCTTATCGGCCTGGGACCACGGTCCCACCTGCATCGTCGGCACATTATTAGTTTGGGACAACGGTTAAGCAATGCCTGTCACGAACAGGTATTGGCTTGTCGCCAGCAACCTGTTGAGCGGAGTAATCACGCAGCAGGGCGGCTATTACAGGTGATGGTGAAAGCTCTGTTGGGATCTGAACGAAGCATGTTGAGTGAAATTTGCAAAATTTCGCGGGGTGTGCGGCTTAATTTTAAATTTCCGCCAGCATTTTTAAAACCAGCTGCCGCCGCTGCGCGTTGGCCGGTCCTTCGTCCGGCCGGTAACCAGTCCCGGCCGTTCTTACGACCCTGGATGAACATGGTCCCGTCATCAGCGTCTCCAGTGTGATGTCGTTTGTCACGCCGTCCGAGGGGATATCAGGGACACAACATATGGTAGAAAAAGCAGCTGTCTGAGACACAATATATTGATTATCCACAGTAACGGGGGATAACCGTGTGGGTAACATATTGAAAGTCCAACACGTTATCTGATTAACTGACTTTGTAAACGCCGCTGAACCATGAAAAAAATCCGGGGGAATCATCACAGCGCATAAACATACCGTTTTGTTTTTGGGTGACGGCAAGGAGGCCCCTGTTATCACCACATACCTTGTCAAAGGTTTCCATTCCTATCCTTATCAGGCTCTTTTCGTTATTTTCGGGAGAGATCCGGAGATGTTTTGTCAGCCAGACAGGATAGGTATCAGCGTTACGCCAGTACTGCAATTCAATCACTGAAGCCATTCCCCAGATAGTGAAGAATAAGAAAACCACACCTGCGATTTTGCTACCCATATTGTTCCTTAACATTGATTTAATACATTCCTTGCTCCTCGCACCGGAGCACATCACAGATACTGATTGAGATCCACTTCACGCAGCGGCTGGTTTTGACGTTCTGTGATCAATTGCACCAGGTCTTTTTCGTCCAGCGCATCGAGCATTTGTTCATACAGAGCCGCGGGCACACAATAAAAAACAGGGCGGTTGCGGTCAATAATCGCGACCGGGTAGCCGCCGCCGGCACTGGCGGTGGCCACCGGATCGTTTTTAAGTTCGCTGATGCTGGCAGTCACATCACACAGAATGATATTTGTCATGGTTCCCCCCTGAGACAAGTCATCTGTATGATCGGTAAAGTAAGCTCTTGCAGCAAGTCCCGTCTGTCATTTCGACGGTCAGAAACGGGCAACCGGCAGCTCCTTCCAGCGGGTGGTATATGCCGGTGACAGCATCTCCCGTTTCATCTGCCAGTCCGGCGCAATACCCCGTCCGGCAAACCAGACTTTCCCGAGTCCGGAATGATTAATGCCGTCGAGCACCTTCATCAGCGCATCGCTGTGCGGCCGTGGCTGCACGTCATCGAACAGATTCAGCTGCGCGACGCCGTTCGGACTGAAATCATTGAGCATTATCCCCGCTTTTGCGTAGCGGTGGCCATCGAGCCAGATCCTGTCCAGAGACCTGACCGCTGCCGCGATAATGTCCCGGGTGTCACGGGTAGGGGTGTTCAGTTTTTCCGTGGCCACGTTACCGTAATACGGCTCATTAACCGCAAAAGGGGACGTCTTGATGAAGGTGCTGATATGCCGGCAGTACTGTCGCTCACCGCGCAACTTTTCCGCCGCGCGCTCGGCATACTGGCAGACGGCCTGGCGCATTTCTTCGTAGGTGGTGATCCGCTGCCCGAAGCTGCGACTGCAGACAATCTGCTGTTTCGGCGGCGGCGCTTCCTCCAGCGAAATGCAGCTCTCGCCGTTCAGCTCACGTACCGTGCGCTCCAGCACTACGTTGAAGTTTTTCCGGATAAATGTGGGGTTCGTCAGCGACAGCTGCAGGGCAGTGGTGATCCCCATAACGTGCAGCTTTTTCGCTATCCGGTTCCCCACGCCCCAGATTTCTTCCACCGGCTGCAGGCTGAGTAATTTTGCCGTTCTGCGTGGATTTTCGGGCGACAGCGCCAGCACCCCACTGAATTGTGGCCATTCCTTTGACGCCCACTGCGCCGATTTGGCCAGTGTTTTTGTGGCGCCGAAGCCGACACCGATCGTCAGTCCGGTTCCACTGAGAACATGCCCACGCAGCTGCCTGCCAAAATCCTCCAGATCCATACAGTGGCCAATTCCTCGGGCATCCAGGAAACATTCGTCAATTGAGTATTGTTCGACGCGGGGCGACAGCTCTTCCAGCAGGGCGACCACACGGTTACTCAGGCTCGCGTTTATGTGGAATAGAAAATCTACATAAATAATTCATGCTTTAAATAGTTGCTATAAACGCAAAGCAGGTGTCAGAAATTGTTCCCATATACCAAGATAAACGACTAACAATTTCGTATATTAATCGTCGGGGAGTAGGTATTCAGCTATCTGTTTAAGCTTCCCTCATGCGATGGTTAAATGAACAGACTACCGTTATGGGTTTTATAAAATAGATGCATTCTTCTTCATATCAGCACATTAGAAGGATTTTTCAATGGATATTGAAATCAGCTACTGCAATAACATCGATAAAGCTTGCATTACACTATCAGAAAATAAGCTTAACATTAAGTTCGCCCCAAATGGCACGGGTAAAAGCACCATATCCCGTGCCATTATGCACAGTGTTACCCAGGATGCAGACGGTCTTAACAGTCTGCTACCTTTTAAGTTTCGAGCTGCGAATCCTGCTGATTTTCAGCCCAGTGTAATGGGTACAGAGCATATTCAGGATGTAATGTGCTTTGATGAAAAGTACGTATCTCAGTTCACATTTCAACCTGATGAACTGGTCAGTAACAGCTTTGACATTTTTATCAAAACAGAAGCCTACAACCAAACCGAACGAGAGATCGACTCGATGGTAATGGCTATCCGACAGGAATTCAGCGGTAATGATGAGCTTGAGCTCTTTATTACACATCTTCAGGAGCTTAGCGGCGCGTTCAAGCTTACAAGTAAGGGCCTGTCTAAAGCCTCTACAGGGATGAAGGGCTTGGCTGGGGGTAACAAGCTGCAGCATATTCCCTCTGGATTAGAACCTTATCAGCTATTTATTCAGAGCCCTCGTAATGTAGAGTGGATCGAATGGCAGACCAAAGGGTATGAAAATTTCTACTCGCTCTCTGAGGGGTGCTGCCCTTTCTGTACGGGGGATTCTCACGAAAAAGCAGAACAAATTAGTAAAGTGAGCGCTGAATATGACAAGGCCGTGATCAAAAATCTGGTAGGTATCATCTCCGTACTTGATAAACTTGGCGACTATTTTTCCGAAACTGCGCGCTCTCGACTAAGGGAAATTACGACGCTACAGGGGGGATTGCAGAAAAGGCATGAAGACTACCTTGTTACCGTCAAGCAGCAGACAGAAAATCTTCTAGCCATGCTCTCAACATTAAAAACCCTGAACAGTTTTACTTTTAACGACGCCAGAAATATTCGTGCCTCTTTAGCTTCTTTCCGTCTGGACGTGAAGTATTTTTCCGAGCTGCAATCTGATAAAACCCTTGCAACTATCGAGCAACTGAACGCCTCGTTAGATGGCCTCATTTCCCAGGCTGGCCAGCTACAAGGGCAAATCAACAAGCAGCGTGCAGGCATGCAGCGGCTGATTCAGAAACACAAGAAGGATATCAACACGTTTCTGGCATATGCCGGCTACCGCTACCAGGTAGATATCTCTGGCGATGGAGAACAGTGTCGTCTTAAGCTTCGCCATGTCGACTATACCGGCTACCTCAGTGGAGGTAGCCAACATTTGAGCTATGGCGAGCGTAATGCCTTTTCGATCGTCCTGTTTATGTACGAATGTCTGGCTCGTAAGCCCCACCTTATTATTCTCGATGATCCTATATCTTCGTTTGATAAAAACAAAAAATTTGCCATCCTTGAGATGTTATTCCGCCGTGACTCATCCGAGTGTCTGAAAAACCAGACAGTACTGATGCTTACACATGACGTTGAGCCAATCATTGACACCTTGAAGTCGGTGAGAAAGTTGTTCAGTAATCAAGTTACTGCATCCTATTTACGTTATAGCGCCGGCACTATAACTGAATTACCTATTCGCGAAAGCGATATTCTGACGTTTGCTCAAATCTGCAAAGTAGTCACCGAATCCGGCAGCGATGACCTTATCAAGCTCATTTATCTGCGCAGGCATTATGAAATCATGGACAATCGAGGTGATGTTTATCAGGTACTATCTAACTTGTTTCACCGCCGTGAGGAGCCAATAGACACACGTGTGCCTCTGATTGAAGATGCAGGGTATCCGACAATGGATCCGGAGAGCCTTTTTAATGGCTACAATACCATCACTAAACGTATTCCAGGGTTTGATTACGCCCATATGCTGAGCTTGCTTAATGATCCTGAAAAAATCCTTTCGTTATATCGAAGTTGCACTAGTGGATATGAAAAACTGCAAGTGTTTCGACTACTGGAACCTGAGGCCGATAACCGTGTCATCCGGAAATTTGTGAACGAGACCTATCATATTGAGAATGAGTTTATCTGCCAACTCGATCCTACGCGGTTCGATCTTATCCCGGAATACGTTATTGCTGAATGTGACAGGCTGCTCCTTAATGTCGAGGCGTCGAACGATGATGCACAACAGGAAACGGCCTGAGCATATGATCTAGATGTGTGGGTTTGCCCCCCATATATCCAATTCAATTGAGCCTGCTAATAAGCAGGCCTTTTTGACGAATCCAGAAGTGTCTAAAGTTCGGATATGAGTATTAAACTGCCAGATAGCACCTTCCTATCCCTGCCACGATACAAAGCTGCCTTCCTCAACTAAGCCACTTCCAAAAGTATTTTTTTGAATAACTTGAGGATTTAATCAACGCCAGTAATAAATCCTGTTTAAATATCCAGACAAAAAAATTCACTCTGGGTCAAATGAGTGATAGAGTTTCACCAATAAGACCCAATGGAGGCAACATGTCTGAATTTGAATTGCTGGCGCAGAATCTGCTTGAGAAAGCAGCAGCAGAAGAACAACTGCGACAGGAAATTGATAAAAAGCTGCTTGAGCAAGTACTGGAAATCTATGACCAAAAGTACGTGGCTGAACTGCTCAGAAAAGTCGGCAAAAATGAGTGGAGTCGCGAGACCCTTAATCGCTGGATTAATGGTAAGTGCTCACCTAAGTCGCTGACGTCAGCCGAAGAAATGCTTCTACGAAAAATGCTGCCGGAAGCACCTGCACAACACCCAGATTATGCCTTTCGGTTTATTGACCTGTTTGCTGGCATTGGCGGTATCCGAAAAGGCTTTGAAAACATTGGTGGCCAGTGCGTTTTTACCAGTGAATGGAATAAAGAGGCTGTGCGCACGTATAAAGCCAATTGGTTTAACGACGAGCATGCACACACGTTCAATCTCGATATCCGGGAAGTCACGCTCAGTGATAAACCTGAAGTACCAGAAAATGATGCCTATGCTTACATTGATCAGCATGTGCCGGATCATGATGTACTTCTGGCAGGCTTCCCCTGTCAGCCGTTTAGCCTTGCTGGCGTGAGCAAAAAAAACTCTCTTGGCCGCGCACATGGTTTCGAATGTGAGGCGCAGGGAACGCTTTTCTTTGATGTGGCGCGTATTATCCGAGCAAAAAAACCGGCCATTTTTGTGCTTGAAAACGTCAAAAATCTGAAGAGCCACGATAAGGGTAAAACCTTTAAAGTCATCATGGATACCCTAGACGAACTGGGCTATGAAGTTGCGGATGCGGCTGAAGTAGGCAAAAACGATCCTAAAGTCATAGACGGGAAGCATTTCCTGCCTCAGCACCGCGAACGTATCGTTCTGGTCGGTTTCCGTCGTGACCTGAATATTCACCAGGGTTTTTCCCTGCGTGATATCAGCCGTTTTTATCCAGAACAGCGTCCGTCATTTGGCGAGTTGCTGGAACCCGAGGTTGACAGCAAATATATCCTAACGCCGAAACTCTGGAAGTATCTCTATAACTACGCCAAAAAGCATGCAGCTAAGGGAAATGGCTTCGGCTTTGGCCTCGTCAATCCTGAAAACAAGGAAAGCGTTGCCCGTACACTGTCTGCACGTTATCACAAGGACGGGTCTGAAATTCTGATAGACCGCGGCTGGGATATGGCCATAGGTGAAAAAGACTTTGAGAACGAAGAAAATCAGGTGCATCGTCCCCGCAGACTGACTCCGCGTGAGTGTGCGCGTATCATGGGCTTTGAAAAACCAGATGGCAGGCCTTTCCGTATACCGGTGTCAGACACACAGTCGTACCGCCAGTTTGGTAACTCCGTAGTGGTGCCCGTGTTTGAAGCCGTCGCCAAGCTGCTTGAACCTTATATCCGGAAAGCAGTTTCTGCCGATACAGGCAAGATTGAAAGTATCTGATTTATCCTCCCGGCATTTATACCGGGAGATTATTTATGGAAGTTCTGCGTAAAGCCCTGTCAGTTCAGCAATAAATGCACCTAACGTCATTAATTCTGCCTTCACCACTTCCGGGTATTTTTTGTGCAGCGATGATGGGACGACCAGTTTGACCCCTGCTTCCTTCATCTCCCGGTACTGAGCCTGTGATACTCCTTCCTGAAGTGTAAACAGGTGAACCTGATGAATTTTATCAGCTTCATTCAGTATCTGACGCCAGCGGTCTTTACAGGTAGTCTTTACTGCCAGCATGCGCAGATTTTCTGCGGGAAACTCAGCATCCTGGTAAGCCTCTGAGGAAGGGAACAGGAAATCGGGTTTTTTATTACCTTCTGTGACTGCCTGTGTGGCGAAGTGCCGCAGCCCATGCTCAATGAAGAGATGCTCCAGGTGCAGCTCCAGCGACTTCCCGGCTCTCGATTTACGGCGATTGCTGACAGAATTGGCCAACGCAATAAATTCATCCACAGAGCCAAATCCTTTCCGGATGATGTCCAGAACATGTAGTTCCTCAACCAGCAAAAATATGTCGTACTCGACGCGTCGGCGGTCAATGAGTTGCTCATCCGGATCAAGGGAATTTTTCGTATAATGGCCTGCTGCATACTGAATAATTTCACTTCCAGACGGGAAGCGTAGGTGCCAGTCCTCAGGAAGAACATATTTATGATTTACGGACAATTGCTGTAGATGTAGTCCGCCAAGAATCAGCCCCGCGGGTCCGGATATAAGCGTTCCAGGAATAACTTCACCGATAGCGGCCTCAATGATGTCCTCTTCATCAGGACTGGCGCATACCCAAATGTTTACTTCCGTAGAGTCCCCGCCTTGCTCATCAAGCCTGAAGGCCAGTAGCGTCAGAGCCCCTGTATTTTCAGAATCCTGAAGTGGACTACCTTTTCCCCAGCGCGTGATCCTTTTTTCATTCCGTGTTTTACCAAAATGACGGCTGTTATAATAAATAGCCCGGGCTTCGCTGTCGGGGCAATCATGCGATGACACATGCGCTGTGAGAAAGACTGAAGGGTTCAGCTCACGCGTATGGTTGATAGACGGAAACAGCTTTTCAACGATACCGGAAGGGATATACAGCCCAACCTGGTGACCGCCTGTTGCGCCGGTATCGTTGGCGGAAAGGCGCTTGATGTAGACGAAGTAATTCCCGCCAGCGATCTCAAGTAGCCAGTTATGGAAAACCGACATAAACATCCCTCTATTACCCTGAAACTCGACTCGCCATTTTTCCATAATTATTGATAAACAGCCAGAAAGGCTGTTTCAGGTGATTTGATCTGCAGCCTATCGGTAACATGCTCCGATGTTAGCAATGTCCGTTTCACGCATATAGTGGTCCTTTTTATCCTCTGGGTGGTAATGACTCCAACTTATTGATAGTGTTTTATGTTCAGATAATGCCCGATGACTTTGTCATGCAGCTCCACCGATTTTGAGAACGACAGCGACTTCCGTCCCAGCCGTGCCAGGTGCTGCCTCAGATTCAGGTTATGCCGCTCAATTCGCTGCGTATATCGCTTGCTGATTACGTGCAGCTTTCCCTTCAGGCGGGATTCATACAGCGGCCAGCCATCCGTCATCCATATCACCACGTCAAAGGGTGACAGCAGGCTCATAAGACGCCCCAGCGTCGCCATAGTGCGTTCACCGAATACGTGCGCAACAACCGTCTTCCGGAGCCTGTCATACGCGTAAAACAGCCAGCGCTGGCGCGATTTAGCCCCGACGTATCCCCACTGTTCGTCCATTTCCGCGCAGACGATGACGTCACTGCCCGGCTGTATGCGCGAGGTTACCGACTGCGGCCTGAGTTTTTTAAATGGCGGAAAATCGTGTTGAGGCCAACGCCCATAATGCGGGCGGTTGCCCGGCATCCAACGCCATTCATGGCCATATCAATGATTTTCTGGTGCGTACCGGGTTGAGAAGCGGTGTAAGTGAACTGCAGTTGCCATGTTTTACGGCAGTGAGAGCAGAGATAGCGCTGATGTCCGGCAGTGCTTTTGCCGTTACGCACCACCCCGTCAGTAGCTGAACAGGAGGGGCAGCTGATAGAAACAGAAGCCACTGGAGCACCTCAAAAACACCATCATACACTAAATCAGTAAGTTGGCAGCATCACCCAGGATGCCAGAGAGGGTGCGATGAGAAATCTGCTTCAGATATTCATGGTAGTGTTGTTTCAGTCTATTGCTTGTTATCTGGCTGGATGGTTAGTTACGGAGGTGGTATTCATTGGTGCAACTGTGCTCTTATGGCAAGGATTGTTCATCTATTTGTTTTATAAAATATCTAAGAATAAAGGCAGTGTTGAACCCTACACATACAACAGGGTAGTTTGGTATGTGATAATGCCTATATGTTCACTGGCTCCTCCTCTTGTTACTTTTTTTGTATTCATTGTGGGTACATTGATGGATTTATATAAGGTTAGCGGGTGTATAAGCATCAAAGAGTGGCTTGAAAAAAACAAGGTAGATGGCGCCCACTCTATAAATAATGACTTTGAATCCGTGGACTTTGATAATGTTAATTATAATCCGGAAAGTAATTATCCAATGGGTTGGAAGCGTTAGATTGAGTTGTAGGATTTCATAGTCAGTTTCATGGTTGTGTATGGATATAATATTTAGTTTTATGGAGGTAAACAATGCGAGTGTTCTATGGGATGTTGGGAGTTTTTGTTTTCCTGTCGTGTACCTTGAGTGTAAGGGCTAGCGACGACTACTACACTAACTTAAAAAAAGATGCGAATTCTGGAAACGCATTAGCTCAATATAAGCTAGGTGCAATGTATTTGGTCGTATCTGGTGATTATAAAAAAGCTTTTTATTGGACTAATAAGTCGGCGATTCAGGGTAATTCAGATGCCCAAAATAACCTAGGTCTGCTCTATTGTTATGGGCAAGGTGTTGATAAAAATATAAAAAAAGCAGGCTATTGGTGGGGGAAGGCAGCAGATGCAGGGAATGCATCTGCTCAGAATGACTTGGCAATGCTTTATAAAAATGGATTATTGAAAGATGCCCGTTGTGATAAAATAATGGATTTGCTTAACTCCTCAGCTCAAAAAGATTTTGAGTTGGCATATTTGAATATTGGAAACCTGTATTCTACAGGTGAGTGTGTTAATAGGGATATGCACGAGGCGGTGATCTGGTGGGAGAAAGCATCCATTAAAAATAACGGACAGGCTGAGTTTAATTTGGCAGGGGCTTATATGAGAGGTGATGGTGTATTTCCAGGTTCTGGAATGGCAGATATCTATTTGAAAAAATCATGCTCACATGGATATGCAGGAGCGTGTGATTTACTTAAAAAATAACATTCATTATTAATAATCTCCCCGCCTTTAGTTAAATGATGTCATCCTAGTGTTTTGTAACGGATGACATTAAATCAATTGCTTTCTGAAATCATGGTCGCTATACATATAGACCAACCTCTATGAGGCTAATATGAGTTTTAATGCTAAGGATATGACCCAGGGCGGTCAGATCGCGAGCATGCGTATCCGTATGTTCAGTCAAATTGCCAATATCATCGTGTACTGTCTCGTCATTCTCTTCGGCATCATTGTCGCGATTACGCTGTCGGTTAAACTGACCTGGCAGACGTTCGTGAACGGCATGGTTTATTACTGGTGTCAGACGCTGGCCCCCATGCGCGATATTTTTAAATCCCAGCCTGTCTATACCATCCGTTATTACGGCCATGAGCTGAAGTACAACGCGCAGCAAATACTGCAGGACAAATATATCCAGTGGTGCGCCGACCAGGTCTGGACGGCCTTTATTCTTGCTGCCATCATCGCGGCCGTGGTGTGCGTTATTACCTTCTTTGTCACCACCTGGATTCTGGGCCATCAGGGTAAGCAGCAGAGTGAGGACGAGATAACGGGAGGGCGCCAGCTGACTGACGACCCGAAAGCGGTGGCGAAAATGCTCAGGCGCGACGGTCTCGCATCCGACATCAAAATCGGTGAGCTGCCGCTTATTAAGGACTCGGAGATCCAGAACTTCTGTCTGCACGGTACCGTCGGGGCCGGTAAATCAGAAGTTATCCGCCGTCTGATGAACTACGCCCGCCAGCGTGGCGATATGGTCATCGTGTATGACCGCTCCTGTGAGTTCGTCAAAAGCTACTATGATCCGGCCACAGATAAAATCCTTAACCCGCTGGATGCGCGCTGCGCTGCATGGGACCTGTGGCGGGAGTGCCTGACGCAGCCTGACTTCGACAACGTTTCCAACACGCTTATTCCTATGGGCACGAAGGAAGACCCCTTCTGGCAGGGGTCGGGACGTACCATCTTTGCCGAAGCCGCATATCTGATGCGCAACGACAAGGACCGCAGCTACAGCAAGCTGGTCGACACGCTGCTTTCCATCAAGATTGAGAAGCTGCGCTCGTACCTGAAAAACTCCCCGGCGGCGAACCTGGTGGAAGAGAAAATCGAGAAAACGGCCATCTCCATCCGCGCCGTGCTGACCAACTACGTCAAGGCTATCCGCTACCTGCAGGGCATCGAAAATAACGGCGAGTCATTCACCATACGCGACTGGATGCGCGGCGTTCGTGAGGATGGTAAAAACGGCTGGCTGTTTATCTCCTCCAATGCTGACACCCACGCTTCCCTCAAGCCGGTTATCTCCATGTGGTTGTCCATCGCCATTCGCGGGCTGCTGGCGATGGGGGAAAACCGTAACCGCCGCGTGTGGATCTTCGCCGACGAGCTGCCTACCCTGCACAAGCTGCCGGACCTGGTTGAGATCCTGCCGGAGGCGCGTAAGTTTGGCGGCTGCTACGTCATTGGCATTCAGTCCTACGCCCAGCTGGAAGATATTTACGGGCAGAAGCCGGCGGAAACGCTGTTCGACGTGCTGAACACCCGTGCCTTCTTCCGCTCGCCGTCGCGCAATATCGCCGAGTTCGCCGCTGGCGAAATCGGTGAAAAAGAAATCCTCAAGGCGTCCGAGCAGTATTCCTACGGTGTGGACCCGGTACGCGACGGTACCTCGGTCGGCAAGGACATGGAGCGCGTCACCCTGGTGAGTTACTCCGACGTCCAGACGTTGCCGGATCTCTCCTGCTACGTCACGCTTCCCGGACCTTATCCTGCCGTGAAAATGGCGCTGAAGTATCAGCAGCGTCCAAAGGTGGCACCGGAATTCATTCCGCGCACCATCGACGGGAAAGCGGAGGAACGCCTGAATGCCGCGCTGGCTGCACGTGAACATGAATCCCGCAGCATCGCCATGCTCTTTGAACCGGATGCCGATGTTGTCGCGCCAGAGGGCGGTGCGGAGAATGCTGGTCAGCCACAGCAGCCACAGCAGCCACAGCAGCCACAGCAACTGACGCCCGCGCCCCGCGCTGCAGACGCGGCATCCGTAGCAGGTGCGGCAGGCGCCGGCGGTGTGGAGCCTGAGCTGAAGACAAAGGCGGAAGAGGCAGAGCAGCTGCCGCCCGGCATCAGTGAAAGCGGTGAAGTAGTGGATATGGCGGCATGGGAGGCGTGGCAGGCGGAGCAGGACGAACTGTCTCCTCAGGAGAGGCAGCGTCGTGAAGAAGTGAACATCAACGTTCACCGGGCGCCTGAAAAGGATCTTGAGCCGGGAGGATACATCTGATGATGAGCATCGGATCGGTAAAATCCGCAGGCAGCGCGGGCAATTATTACACCGACAAGGACAACTACTACGTTATCGGTAGTATGGGCGAGCGCTGGGCCGGAAAAGGGGCTGAAGCGCTGGGGCTCAGCGGCGGGGTGGACCAGAAGGTCTTTACGAAGGTTCTGGAGGGACGCCTGCCGGACGGCAGCGACCTCAGCCGGACTCAGGACGGGGCGAACAAACACCGTCCGGGCTACGACTTCACCTTCTCTGCGCCCAAAAGTGTCTCCGTGATGGCCATGCTGGGAGGCGACAAGCGTCTTATTGAGGCACACAACCGCGCGGTGGAGACCGCCATTAAGCAGATAGAGGCAATGGCCTCCACGCGGGTTATGACGGAGGGCAGGAGCGAGACGCAGCTGACCGGCAACCTGGTGATGGCGCTGTTTAACCACGATACCAGCCGCGACCAGGAGCCGCAGCTGCACACCCACGCGGTGGTGGCCAATGCCACTCAGCATGGCGATGAGTGGCGAACGCTCAGCAGCGACAAAGTGGGTAAAACCGGGTTTATTGAGAATATCTACGCCAACCAGATTGCCTTTGGCCGCCTGTATCGTGCCGCGCTGAAGGATGACGTCGCGGCGATGGGCTATGAGACTGAGACGGTCGGCAAACACGGCATGTGGGAGCTGAAGGGCGTACCGACGGAGCCGTATTCCAGCCGCAGCAGGACCATCAGCGAGGCGGTCGGGGATGACGCGTCCCTGAAGTCCCGCGACGTGGCGGCGCTCGATACCCGCCAGTCGAAGCAGAAGGTTGACCCCGAACAGCGCATGGCCGAGTGGATGCATACCCTGAAAGAGACGGGGTTTGACATTAAAGCCTACCGTGAGGCGGCAGACCTGCGGGTTGTGCAGGGGAATATTCCCGCAACGACGCCTGAAGCCATTGATATTAACAGCAGCGTCGGGCAGGCCATCGCGATGCTGAGCGACCGGCGGGCGCGGTTCACGTATTCCGAACTGCTGGCCACCACCCTCGGGCAGCTGCCCGCGCGGTCGGGCATGGTGGAGATGGCGCGTGACGGCATCGATGCGGCGATAAAAAATGAGCAGCTCATCCCGCTGGATAAAGAGAAGGGGCTGTTTACCTCGAACATCCACGTGCTGGATGAGCTGTCGGTGTCGGCGATGACCCGCGATTTACAGCGGACGGGGCAGGCCGACATTTTTCCGGATAAAAGCGTGCCCCGCAGCCGGTCATACAGCGATGCCGTGAGTGTCCTGGCCCAGGACCGTCCGCCGGTGGCGATCATTTCGGGTCAGGGCGGGGCGGCCGGCCAGCGTGAGCGCGTGGCGGAGCTGACGATGATGGCGCGCGAACAGGGGCGTGACGTGCAGATTATCGCCGCCGACAGGCGTTCGCGCAGCGCCCTTATGCAGGATGAGCGCCTCAGCGGCGAGCATATCACCGACAGGCGGGGGCTGACGGAGGGCATGGCCTTTACGCCCGGCAGCACGCTGATTGTGGACCAGGGGGAGAAGCTGACCCTGAAAGAAACGCTCACGCTGCTCGACGGTGCGCTGCGCCATAACGTCCAGCTGCTGATTGCCGACAGCGGCCAGCGCACCGGGACCGGCAGCGCCCTCACCGTCATGAAGGAAGCGGGAGTGAGCACGCTCGCGTGGCAGGGCGGTGAGAAGACGCAGGTCTCGGTTATCAGCGAGCCTGACCGGCGGCAGCGGTATGACCGCCTGGCCGCTGACTTTGCCCGAAGCGTCCGCGCAGGTGAACACAGCGTGGCGCAGGTCACCGGTCCGCGCGAGCAGGCGGTGCTCGCAGGCGTAGTCCGCGAGGCGCTTAAGGCGGAAAAGGTGCTGGGCGAGCGGGAGGTCAGTATCACCACGCTGGAGCCGGTCTGGCTCGACAGCCGCCATCAGCAGGTGCGCGACCACTACCGGGAGGGGATGGTCATGGAGCGCTGGAATGCCGAAGAGCGCAGCCGGGAACGCTTTGTCATTGACCGCGTGACGGGCCGCAACAACAGCCTGACGCTGCGCAACGCCCAGGGTGAGACGCGGGTGACCCGCCTGTCTGAACTCAACAGCAGCTGGTCGCTGTACCGCACCGGCACGCTGCAGGTGGCCGAAGGCGACCGTCTGGCAGTGCTGGGTCAGGCGCAGGGGACGCGGCTCAGGGGAGGCGATACGGTGACCGTTAAGGCGCTCGGGGAGGCGGGGCTCGTCGTCAGCCTGCCGGGGCGTAAGGCGGACGTGGTCCTGCCCGCCGGCGACAGCCCGTTTACCGCCGCGAAGGTGGTTCAAGGCTGGGTGGAGTCGCCGGGCCGCTCGGTGAGCGACAGCGCCACGGTTTTTGCCTCGCTGTCGCAGCGCGAGCTGGATAACACCACGCTGAACAAACTGGCGCTCAGCGGCCGGGCGGTGCGGCTCTATTCCGCGCAGACGGCGCAGAAAACGACGGAGAAGCTGTCGCGTCAGTCTGCCTGGAGCGTCGTGTCCGAACAGATTAAGGATGCGGCGGGGCATGACAGGCTCGATGATGCCCTGGCGCACCAGAAGGCCGGTCTGCACACGCCGGAGCAGCAGGCTATCCATCTGGCCATTCCGGTGCTGGAGGGGAACGGCCTGGCGTTCACGAAGCCGCAACTGATGGCCGCCGCGAAAGAATTTGAGCAGGACAGCCTCAGCCTGCAGGCCATCGAAAAGGAAGCGGACCGTCAGGTGCGCAGCGGCGACCTGCTGTCGGTGCCGGTATCGCCGGGAAACGGCCTGCAGCTGCTGGTCTCACGCCAGTCGTACAACGCTGAAAAAAGCATTATCCGCCACGTCCTTGAGGGAAAGGAGGCCGTCACCCCGCTGATGGATAAGGTTCCGGACGCGCAGCTGGCGGGCCTGACCGACGGGCAGCGGAACGCCACGCGCATGATACTTGAATCCCCCGACCGCTTTACCCTGGTGCAGGGCTACGCCGGGGTGGGTAAAACCACCCAGTTCCGGGCAGTCATGTCGGCCATCGGCACGCTGCCGGAACGGGAGCAGCCGCGCGTTATCGGCGTGGCCCCCACCCACCGGGCGGTGAGCGAGATGCGCGATGCGGGCGTGCCTGAAACGCAGACGCTGGCGGCCTTTATTCACGACACGCAGCAGCAGCTGCGCGGCGGCGAACGAACGGACTTCAGCAACGTGCTGTTTCTCGTGGATGAAAGCTCAATGGTCGGTAACGCCGACATGGCGAAGGCGTACAGCCTGATTGCCGGGGGCGGGGGGCGCGCGGTCTCCAGCGGGGATACCGACCAGCTGCAGTCCATTGCCCCGGGCCAGCCCTTCCGCCTGCTGCAGAAGCGCAGCGCCATTGACGTGGCGGTGATGCAGGAGATCGTCCGCCAGACGCCGGAACTAAAACCTGCCGTCTACAGCCTGATTAGCCGCGATATCGGCAGCGCCCTGACGACCATTGAGAGCGTGGCGCCGGCACAGGTGCCGCGCAGGGCGGATGCCTGGCAGCCGGACAGCTCCGTCATGGAGTTCAGCCGCGAACGGGAGGAGGCCATTGCGAAAGCCGTGGCGGCCGGCGACCTGATGCCCGGCGGGCAGCCCGCGACGCTGCTGGAGGCCATCGTGAAGGACTACACGGGGCGCACGTCAGAGGCGCAGGCGCAGACCATCGTTATCACCGCCCTGAACGCCGACCGCCGCCAGGTGAACGCCATGATTCATGACGCCCGTCAGGGTGCCGGCGAGGTGGGCGAAAAAGAGGTCACGCTGCCGGTTCTCACGCCTGCCAATATCCGCGACGGGGAGCTGCGGCGCATGGCAACGTGGGAGGCATCCCGCGACAGCCTGGTTCTGCTGGACAGCACCTATTACAGCATTGAGGCGCTGGACGGGGAGGCGCACCTGGTGATGCTGAAGGATGCGCAGGGCAACACCCGCAGCCTGTCGCCCGCGCAGGCGGCGACAGAGGGCGTCACGCTCTACCGTCAGGACACCATTACCGTGTCGGAAGGCGACCGGATGCGCTTTTCGAAAAGCGACAACGAGCGGGGCTTCGTGGCCAACAGCGTCTGGTCGGTCAGTGAGATAAAAGGTGACAGCGTCACGCTGTCGGACGGGAAACAGACCCGTACGCTCACGCCGTCAGCCGAGCAGGCAGAGCAGCACATCGACCTGGCCTATGCCGTCACCGTTGAAGGCTCACAGGGTGCGAGCGAGCCCTTCTCCATCTCCCTGCAGGGTACGGACGGCGGACGTAAGCGGATGGTGAGCTTCGAGTCAGCCTACGTGGCGCTGAGCCGCATGAAGCAGCACGCGCAGGTCTATACCGACAACCGGGATAAGTGGGTGGCCGCGATGGAAAAATCGCAGGCGAAAAGTACGGCGCATGACATTCTGGAGCCGCGCGGCGACCGCGCCGTCGCGAATGCCGCCCGCCTGACGGCGACGGCAAAAGCGCTGGGTGAGGTGCCTGCCGGTCGCGCCGCGCTGCGCCAGGCCGGGCTGCAGCCCGAGGGCTCGATGGCGAAATATATCTCGCCGGGGCGTAAATACCCGCAGCCGCACGTGGCGCTCCCGGCCTTCGACCGCAACGGCAGGAAGGCGGGCGTCTGGCTGAGCGCCCTGACGTCCGGAGACGGGCAGCTTAAGGGGCTCGCTGGTGAAGGCCGGGTGATGGGCAGCGGGGACGCGGCGTTTGCGGGTCTGCAGGCCAGCCGTAACGGCGAGTCGCTGCTGGCGCGGGATATGGAAGAGGGCGTGCGGCTCGCGAGGGAGAATCCGCAGAGCGGCGTGGTGGTGCGGCTCGAAGGCGAGGCGCGACCGTGGAACCCCGGCGCCATTACCGGCGGTCGGGTCTGGGCCGACGGCCTGCCCGATGCCACTGGTACGCAGCCCGCAGAAACGGTGCCGCCGGAGGTGCTGGCACAGCAGGCCCGGGAGGCTGAGGTGCAGCGGGAGCTGGATAAGCGTGCCGAAGAGGCGGTCCGCGAGATGGCCCGCAGCGGCGACAGGCCGGCCGGAGGGGCTGACGTCGCCGTCCGGGATGTGGTGCGGGATATGGATCGGATAAAAGAAACGCCGGCATCTCCCCTCACGCTGCCGGATGCGCCGGAAGAACGCCGCCGGGATGAGGCGGTGTCTCAGGTGGTGCGCGAGAGCGTGCAGCGGGACCGCCTGCAGCAGATGGAGCGCGAAACGGTGCGAGACCTTGAGCGTGAAAAGACCCTGGGAGGCGACTGATATGCGCGCTGAAAACCATCCGCTCTTCCCCCTTGTGGTGGTGGCCGACTGCTGGCTGCAGCGTCTGCTTGTGTGGACGCCGGGCCAGACCGACCTTATCAAAACCGTGGCGCTGCTGCTGATGGTGGCCGACCACATCAGCATGCTGTGCGGACTGGATAATGACTGGCTGCGTCTTGCCGGTCGGGGAGCGTTTCCGCTCTTTGGCCTGGTCTGGGCCATGAACCTCGCCCGCCATCCGCAGATTCAGCAGCGCGCCCTGAACCGGCTCTGGATATGGGCCGGGGTGGCGCAGGGCGGCTGGATACTGGCCGGGCTGCGCCCGGACCTGGGCAATATTCTGTTTGCCTTTGCGGTCAGCGGACAGGCACTGGCGATGATGCAGCGGCACGGGCCGCGCACGTGGCCGCTCTCCCTGATGCTGGTTCTGGCCTGGCTGCCGTTTTCGGCGGGAAGCTACGGGCTGGCGGGGGTAGTGATGCTGATGCTGGCCTGCGGCGTATGTATGACGGGCCGGCGCACCACGCGCACGGGGCTGGCGCTGTGTCTGGCACTGGCGATACTCGCGCTGAATGCCGCGGACAGCCCCGCCTTTGCCATCGCGGGTCTGGTAATACCCGGCGTTACCCTGACGGTGCTGAGCCGGACCTGTTGCCGCGTGCCGAGGTTCTGGCCGCGCGAATTTTTCCCGCTGTTCTACGCGGTGCACCTTGCCGTCATCGGACTGATGGTGATGTGATATCTGCCGTGTCAGAATAGGGTCAGTCAGGGGAGTATACGTGAAACAGATTTATCCGGAGGCAGGATGACAGAGCAGGGGCGCCCCACGCTGACGCTGCGCCGCAAAGCGGAGCCAGAAGGTCAGCGTGCCGTAAGCAACAGTGAACCGGACGGTGCGGGTCCGGGCCGGGTCACGCGTAAAAAGACCGTGGTGGTGAACACGACGCCTGCCTGGAAGGTCAGGAAGCAGGCGGTGGATGAGAGCGCGAAAAAGGCGCAGGCGGACGAGAAGGCCGCCAGAAAAGCAGAGAAAGCCCGGCAGTGGGCTGAGCGACAGGCCCAGGAGAGGGAGGCCATGCGGGCGGCCAGGCGCAAACCTGCCCCGGAACCGGTGTACCGGAAGGTCATGCCGCTTGCGGACGCGCTCGCGCTCCTGAAGCGTTGCTGGCCAGCCCTGGTGACGGACGGCCAGCCGCAGCTCCTGGCGGTCAACATCCGGGAGGCAATGGTCAATGACATTCGCCGGCGCGGGCTGGAGATTTCCGTGAAGACGCTGAAACGCTGCCTTGCCGCCGTCACCCGCTCGGATGCGTATCTGGGCGCCATGACGGTGGGCGCGTGGCGTAAAAACCTTGCCGGTGAACCGGTCGCAGCGGTGAGTGCGGAGGAGGCGGCGTATGCCGTGGAGCGCAGGGCTCAGGAGCACGCTAAACGACAGCGCAGGGCGGTCAGAAGCGTCGCCACCCGTGCACGGAACGAACTGATAACAACCGAGAAGAGAAAAACACAGGATGAACATGAATAAAACCCTTTCAGTCATGCTTGCCGCAGGCCTTCTGGTCTCCGGCGTGGCGGGGGCAGCAGAGAAACCTGCCGTTGCCTTTACCCCGGAACAGGAAGCCCGCATTGGTGAAATCGCGAAAGACTACCTGCTGGCTCATCCGGAAGTGCTGGTTGAGGTCAGCCAGAAGCTGCAGGCCCAACAGCAGGAGAAGCAGCAGCAGGCGATGACGGCCGCCGTGGTTCAGAATCAGGCAGCGCTGCTGAACGATAAAGGCACACCATCATATGGTCCTGCTGATGCGAAAGTGACGGTCGTTGAATTCTTTGATTACCAGTGCATCTACTGTGCCCGCCTGGCGCCGGAACTGGAGAAGGTAATAAAAGCTAACCCGGACGTGCGCTTTGTGTTCAAGGAATTCCCGATATTTGGCCAGCGCTGGCCGGCGTCGCTCAGTGCGGCGAAAACCGGGCTTCAGATCTGGAAGCAGAAGGGGGCCGATGCTTACCTTAACTATCACAACGCGATTTACGCTACCGCCCACAACGAGGGTAAGCTGACCGATGCTGATATCAGCGCGGCCGCAAAAGCCGTGAAGTTCGATGCGAAAACAGCCCCAGATGTTCAGGGGACCCTGGATGGCATAAACACACTTGCGCAGCAGCTGGGCTTCAGCGGTACCCCGGCCCTGGTGGTTCTCCCGTCAGCCGGCGCCAGTGCTGATAACGTGACGGTTATTCCGGGATACACCAGCGCGGAGGCCCTGCAGCAGGCCATCAGTCATGCTGCCGGTGATACCAAAAAATAATCAGGCGTCCGCCAACTGATACCGCTAAAAGAGACTGACGCCTTCGCCGTGCTCAGTTGTCCAACCCCGGAGAAGGGTAAAAGCAAGTTTTCCCCGTCTCCGGCGTTTCTGGTTAACACATCCGAACAGTATTTCTGAGGTTATTTAATGCGTAAGTTCACCTTTCGCCAGCTGGCCGTGTCCGGTCTGGTATGTCTTTCGCTGAGCTGTATTCAGCCCGCAGCAGCGGCATCCTCCGTTCAGGTCGGCTTTTCACCTGAAGGCAGCGCGTTGCAGCTGGTCCTTAAGACGATTGAGTCAGCACAGCAGGAAATTCGGCTGATGGGCTACTCATTTACGTCTCCGGAGGTGGTTAGTGCGCTTGTCAGGGCAAAACGTCGTGGTGTGGATGTGAAGATAGTGCTTGATGAAAAGGGCAACCGGAGCAAAGCCAGCCAGGCGGCGATGAACATCGTGGTGAACGCGGGAATTCCGCTGCGCACCAACGGTCGCTACGCCATCATGCATGACAAAGTCATTATTGTTGATAATCATACAGTTGAGGCTGGTAGCTTTAACTACACTCGCTCTGCTGCATCGCGGAATAGCGAGAATGTGCTGGTTATTAATGAGGTGCCGGAAGTGGCACAAACCTACCTTCAGCACTGGCAGTCGCGCTGGGACGGAGGAACGGACTGGCATTCTTCATACTAAGTCGCATCGTCATTTGATCCGCAATCTACATCTATCCTGGTGAACCATGCGCCAACATGGCTCACACCTTCGCGTAAAGTTAAGTCGCTGATTTCAGATATCTGTAGTATTCTCTGCAAACGATCCAAGTTTGATCCTTGAGGAGGCAGAGATGTCGCAGATCGAAAATGCAGTAACTTCCTCATCGAAAGAAAAGCGTTCTTACCGAAAAGGTAAGCCGATGTCGGCGAGTGAAAGACAGCTTGCCGCGATTGCGCGTAAACGTGAAACACATAAAGAAGTGAAGGTTTTTGTTAAAAATCCTCTTAAAGATTGGATGATTACGATCTGTGAAGAGGAAGGGCTCACTCAAGCTCAGTTTATTGAGACCTTACTCGAACGTGAACTTTCTGAACGCGGCGTTCTCGATGTAAAGACTTCACATTCTTGAACGTTTTCTCATTGGATGCTAGATTACTGATCGTTTTAGTGAATTCTTGGTTGGCCACGCCATAAGGTGGCAGGGAACTGGTTCTGATGAGGTGTCTACCCGGGACCAGAAAAGCAAAAACCCCGATAATCTTCACCAGGTTTGGCGACTAAGAGAAGATTAACGGGGCCTACTTAAACTGTATAGAAGCTGTTGCTCTATGCAGGGAGTATAGTTTTATGCTCAGAAAACTGCAATACCCGTTTCTGTGCCATTTACTCCTTCCGTGCAACATAAGTGCGGGAAGGTGTGACTGACGCCCAGACCCTGTTCTCCCATTACCGTCAGGTCAAAAACCCGAACCCGGCATTCACGCCGCGTGAAGGCAAAAAGACACTGCCGTTCTGTCGTAAGCTGATGGCGAAAGCCGAAGGCTTCACGTCCCGTTTTGACTTTTCCATCCATGTGGCGTTCTTACGCTCGCTGGGTAAACGTCACCGGATGCCGCCACTGTTGCGCCGCCGGGCCATCGATGCCCTGCTCCAGGGGCTGTGTTTCCACTATGACCCGCTGGCCAACCGCGTTCAGCGCTCCATCACCAATCTGGCCATCGAGTGCGGTCTCGCCACCGAGTCGAAAAGCGGTAATCTGTCCATCACCCGCGCCACGCGGGCGCTGACGTTTATGGCGGAGCTGGGGCTGATTACCTATCAGACCGAGTATGACCCGCAGATTGGCTGCAATATCCCGACCGATACCACCTTCACGCCGGCACTGTTCTCCGCGCTCGACGTCTCTGACGTGGCCGTTGTGGCCGCGAGGCGCAGCCGTGTGGAATGGGAGAATCAGCAGCGTAAGAAGCAGAACCTGAAGCCGCTGGAGATGGACGAGCTGATAGCGAAGGCCTGGCGGTTTGTGCGCGAACGGTTCCGCAGCTACCAGTCCGAACGTAAACAGCATGGCCTGAAGCGCGCCCGCGCCCGACGTGACGCGGACAGAGCCCGTAAGGACATTGTGACGCTGGTGAAACAGCAGCTGACGCGTGACTACGCCAAAGGGCGTTTCGTCGGCGACAGGGATGCTCTCCAGCGTGAGCTGGAGCGGCGCGTGAAAGAGCGCATGCTGATGTCGCGTGGTAACAACTACACGCGGCTGGCCACCGTCCCCATATAACCCTTCCTGTGTGAAAAATCCGGCTGGCGCCGGAGGGTTTCGCACGTCTGCAGTCCATCGTTGACGGTTTTCTGCACGAAATGACGGCCGTCCTTCCTGACATTCACCCCATTCCGCCATCAGAATGGCCAGAAATTGCATCAGAGTGGCCACATCTCGTCGCCAGATTCAGTTACCCACAAATAACTGCAAGGGACCTTTCCATAAGGTTACAACCGTTATGCTTACAGAGCGCCAGCCGACCTGATTTCAAAGTGCGTGGTTTCCTTTAAAAACCTGCTCTGTACTTCTTTTAAATATCTTTTATTTCATTCATATAAATATATAACCTGTTCGTCGCCTGACCTGTGGACAGGCTCCTGAAAATGCCCGCCCTTGCAGCGGACTCACGTCCGCGCCGGTTCGGCAACTGCCTAAAGTAGCTCCCATCGCTACGCGACGGGCCCCGGCACGGCACATATAGTTACAACATTCAAAATACTCACTCAAAAGCAGGAACAGTGCCTGCCTGAACCCTCACAGCCCCTCCCCACCACTGAAAAGCGAGGCCGCCCCGGGCCGAAGGCCCGGAACAACATCGCTTTAAATGCTGGATGATGTAACTAAACATTTAAGTTGCTGCCAGTAACATCGCGGCAGGTTCTCAGTACAGCCCCCGGGCACCGGCTTCGCCGGCACCACGGCTCCGGAAATCACGCCCTGTACGTCGCAAGCGCCGTACAGCCCGCTCACCGGAGTTAAAAGGGCTTAATGAAACCACATCATGGCTATCAGCGGGTTATGGCTTAGCAGGGCGAAGGGATGGATTGGTGGAACCTGTCAACAGCGTAACCGGCTGCGCCGGGCTACGGCGCCATTAACAACCGTGCTCTGGTCAACTTCTGAGGGCGCCTCTATGCGCCTCTGGCGCATTCCCGGAATGCCTGCGCACTGCTCGGCATTCTTAACCCGAATATTGAAGCTGCATTTCCGGCTACGCCGGGTCCCGGCGCCACTCACCATCAGTATTCTGTTTACCACCTGATGGCGCCTCCATGCCGCCTCGCGGCATTCGTGACCACCGCTTATGCTCAGCAGTAGAAATACTGACGTTAAGCCTCTGCCGTAGTATATTTTCGCGATTATCCTTAGCTACGGCTAAGGCTGGCCGGGTAATGACTCCAACTTACTGATAGTGTTTTATGTTCAGATAATGCCCGATGACCTTGTCATGCAGCTCCACCGATTTTGAGAACGACAGTGACTTCCGTCCCAGCCTTGCCAGATGTTGTCTCAGATTCAGGTTATGCCGCTCAATTCGCTGAGTGTAACGCTTGCTGATTACGTGCAGCTTTCCCTTCAGGCGGGATTCATACAGCGGCCAGCCATCCGTCATCCATACCACGACCTCAAAGGCCGACAGCAGGCTCAGAAGACGCTCCAGTGTGGCCAGAGTGCGTTCACCGAAGACGTGCGCCACAACCGTCCTCCGTATCCTGTCATACGCGTAAAACAGCCAGCGCTGACGTGATTTAGCACCGACGTAGCCCCACTGTTCGTCCATTTCAGCGCAGACAATCACATCACTGCCCGGCTGTATGCGCGAGGTTACCGACTGCGGCCTGAGTTTTTTAAGTGACGTAAAATCGTGTTGAGGCCAACGCCCATAATGCGGGCGGTTGCCCGGCATCCAACACCATTCATGGCCATATCAATGATTTTCTGGTGTGTACCGGGCTGAGAGGCGGTGTAAGTGAACTGTAGCTGCCATGTTTTACGGCAGTGAGAGCAGAGATAGCGCTGATGTCCGGCAGTACTTTTACCGTTACGCACCACGCCTTCAGTAGCTGAGCAGGAGGGACAACTGATGGAGATGGAAGCCACGGGAGCACCTCAAAAACACCATCGTACACTAAATCAGTAAGTTGGCACCATTACCTAAATCCCCGGGACAACCACAGAATCCCACAATTATCTCGCTTATCCCTGTTCATTTATCTCACTTCTAATCACCAGGCAGCTCAACGAGAGGCCACGAAAAACACCAGACTATGAATCACCCGCAGAGCGGTTCAATGAGTGTGTTGCATCCATCGGTTGAACTCACAGCCGAAAGCGCAAAGTCGGTCGGCGCAGGTGAATCTGGCGGTGGCGTTCAGTCATTACAACGAGCATCATCCCTACCGTGCGCTGGGGTAGCGCTCACCACGGGAATATATACGCAGGAAGTTATCGCAACCGTAAGGGAGAAAAAGCGTCTGGATATATAGGGTCAAATCCACATTACATAAAACTGGCATGGCCGATCCACCATACCAGAACGAATAAATTCTCTCTTCCTGAGTAGAACGCGATTATTGCCCGTAATACGCATTCACCCCGTGCTTACGCAGGAAGTGTTTATCCAGCAGCGTCTGCTGCATACTGTCAACGCCGGGCTGTAGCTGACGGGTGAACAGATTCATATAGGCGATCTCTTCCAGCACTACGGCATTATGCACGGCATTATCCGCATCGATGCCCCAGGCAAAGGGACCGTGGCCGTTGACCAGCACCGCAGGGATATCCTTCGCGCTAATCCCCTGCTGATTCACCGTTTCCACAATGACATTCCCGGTTTCATGCTCATACTGACCGTTAATTTCCTCATCGCGCATCAGCCGGGTGCAGGGAATCGTGCCATAGAAATAATCGGCGTGAGTGGTGCCCAGCGCCTTCAGCGGCTGACCGGCCTGCGCCCAGATCGTCGCGTGGCGAGAATGAGTATGTACCACGCCGCCGATATGCTCAAAGGCACGATACAGCACCAGATGCGTCGCGGTATCGGAAGAGGGTTTTTTATCACCCTCTACCACTTTCCCGGTTTGCAGATCGACCACCACCATATCTTCCGGCCGCATATCTTTATAATCCACGCCGGAAGGTTTAATCACCACCAGACCGCATTTACGATCGATTCCGCTGACGTTTCCCCAGGTAAAGGTAACCAGCTTGTGGGCGGGTAATAATAGGTTTGCTTCAAATACCTGTTGTTTTAATTTCTGCAGCATAGTTTAACCTCACGTAATAAAAAACTTATTTGCAGATGACGAATAAATCGCTGCAAATATTCATTTCATCAATTAAGAAGGAGTGAATGGTTTATTACGTTACGTCTAATACTCCGCGGCGAAAAGCCTGTGGGAATGGCAAAATTAGCCAAACAAACGAAAACGGTCGAATTTGGTCAAAAACGGGCATTTATGACTTGACCGTTTATGTTGATTTAAAGCTGTTAATGAATTTTTATCTGCAATAACGCCCGCTTTTAAGTGATAAAAATCACATTAAAATGCAAAAAATAAATAAAAACATCAATGTATTGTGATATTTATCACGTTATGGTATATGAAAAACCCAGCGATCAGGTTTCTTGAAATCAGTCACTTTAAAAATAACTGAAAAGTATGAATATTAGGCCATGTGATAAGCAATGGAATCGGGCTATTTATGTTACAGGCTGAGCGTTATAAGATGATTTGTAGCTATGTGCAACAGAATGGCTCCGCGCTGGTTGCTGAACTGTCGGCTATGTGCAGCGTTTCGCAGGAAACTATCCGCCGCGATTTAAATCTGCTGGAACGTAACAAGAAACTGATTCGCAGCTTTGGCGGCGCAGTGTCACTTGATGACTATGATGACCGCACCCGGCCCGTGCAGAATGCTTTCTACAAAGCGGATACTATTGATTGGGCAGAATCGTTACGCAAAAGAACGGAAGAACATCCCGATATCAAGATGAAACTGGCCAAGGCTGCGCTGCAGTTTATTCAACCCGGCGACTGCATCCAGCTGGATAACAGCAGCACCTGCTGGTTCCTGGCACGACAGATCCCGGATATTGATATCACCGTCGTAACCAACTCGCTCAAAATCATCCAGGCGCTGGCCTGCCGCGATAAAGTGCGTATTATTGGCTGCGGAGGTGAATACTCTGAACGCCACGAGGATTTCCACGGCCCGGTGGCGGAAAGCGCGATTCGTAACTTTCAGATCAATACTTTCTTTTTCTCCTGTCAGGGACTGAATCTGGAAAATGGCATTCGTGACGGCAGTGAAATTAACGCCCGCTTAAAGCAGGTGATGCTACAGGTTTCCGGCAAGAAAATTCTGCTGGCCGACTCCAGTAAATTCGATCAGTTCGCATTTTGTAAGATTTGCATGCTCGATGACATTGACATTTTAATCACCAATAAAGTGGCTGAAGAAAGAAACTGGGGAGACAGTCCTGAATTTAGTGTGATTGAAGTTGATAAATAAGTTCTTTAGCAAAAATAAAACCCGTCCGTTCTGGCTCAATTAACCAGAACGGTTTTATTACCGTCAATAACAGTAAAAGTTGTAATAAACCGGAACCGAAATACACTATCACCATTGTTTTATTCAATGGCTAAAGCGGATTAATGCATACTTTGCGTTAGCCGTTGCCGCTCATTTTATTTAGCAACGCGCGGTGTAATGGCGAAGGGGAAACCAACCAAATAACGAACTATTAGGCAACGATGAAAATTAAAATAACCTTCTGAGGATCTAATAATGAAAAAATTACTCTTACCCTGTGTAATCGCCTCACTGATCGCTTCATTTTCCACCTGGGCTGATGACGCAGCGGTCCCTCAAAAAGCCAACAAGCCTTTTACCATGGGCGTGGTGGTGAAAGTAGGTGGGATTCCCTGGTTTAACGTGATGGAACAGGGGATTAAAGAAGAAGGTAAAGCCCTGGGTGTGAACGCCTGGCAGGTGGGGCCAACCACCGCCGATCCGGCCGAGCAGGTGCGCGCCATTGAAGATTTGATTGCCAAGAAAGTGGATGTGATTGGCGTGGTACCAAACGACGCCAAAGTGCTGGAACCGGTACTGAAACGCGCGCAGGAAGCGGGTATCAAGGTTATTACCCACGAATCACCGGCACAGGCCAATGCGGACTGGGACTTTGAATTGCTCGACACCCAAACCATGGGCGCTAACCATATGAAAGATATGGCTGCCTGCATGGGTGAAGAAGGCAAATATGCCATGTTCGTTGGCAGCCTGACCGTTCCGCTGGTAAACGACTGGGCCAACGCGGCCATCGCCTACCAGAAAGAACACTATCCGAAAATGCAGCTGGTTGAAGACCGTTTTGGCGTCGCCGAATCGGTAGATGACTCCATGCGTACCGCCAACGACCTGATGTCAAAACACAAAGATCTGAAAGGCATTATGTCCTTCGGCTCGCAGGGCCCAATCGGCGCAGGCCGCGCTATCGACAAGCGTAAGAAAAACAATGATATCTGCGTCTTCGGTACATTTACCCCGGGTCAGGGCATCAAGCTGCTGGAGAAAGGAGCGATCGATGGCGGCTATATCTCTAACCCGATGACCGCCGGCAAGGTCTTTGTGCAGGTGGCGACGGCGATGATGAACGGAGAACCGATCAAAGACGGCGTCAAACTGGGCGACATGGGCGAAATCAAAATAAAAGGCAACACCATCCTCAGCGATAACCCGGAAAAACTGGATGTGGAAAACACCAAACGTCTGGTGAAACTGGGCCTCTGACCCTGAGCCGTATCGCCGGAGCCTTTGCGCTCCGGCTTTATTCACGTCTAACACCAGGGCAAGAACGATGCTTAATAATAACAATGTCGATAATGCCGCCGCGCTGATCACGCTGAACGCGCTGTCAAAAAGCTTTGGCGGTCATCAGGCATTAAAAAACATCACGCTGACCTTAAACCAGGGCGAAGTCCACTGCCTGGCCGGAGCCAACGGCTGCGGTAAAAGTACACTGATTAAAACCATCAGCGGCGTCTACGCGCCCGATGCCGGCAGCGAAATCATCATCGACGACAAAACCCATGCTCGCCTGACGCCCGATCGCGCCAGGGCCTTAGGCATTCAAGTGATTTATCAGGACCTGTCGCTGTTTCCGAATCTGACCGTCGCCGAAAACATTGCCTTCGAATACAACCTTAAGGGCTATTTCGGCTGGTTTAAGCAAAAAAAACTGAAAGAAAAAGCGCAGCAGATCCTCAACGAACTGGCGTTCAATATCGATCCGGACGCGCTGGTGCAGCATCTTCCAATAGCCCAACGTCAGCAAATCGCCATCTGCCGCGCGTTGGTTGCAGATGCCCGGCTGGTGATTATGGATGAGCCCACCGCCTCGCTGACACGAACCGAAGTGAACCAGTTGCTGCGCACAGTGAACTACCTGCGTGATAAAAACATCACTGTGGTCTTCGTCAGCCACCGTCTGGATGAAGTGAAAGAAATTTCCGACCGCATTACCGTGATCCGCGACGGCGAGAAGATCGGCACCTGGGACGCCGCCGCCCTATCCACCGGCAAAATCACCGAGCTGATGACCGGATTAGTCATTGAACACCAGCAGAAGCTGCCGAACGCCGAACTGGGTAAAGTGGTGCTGGAGCTGAATCACCTCAGCCGCAAAGGCCAGTTTGACGATATTTCCCTCCAGCTACATCGTGGCGAAGTACTGGGTCTGTGCGGCCTGCTGGGCTCCGGCCGTACCGAGCTGGCGCTGAGCCTGTTTGGTATCACTCATCCCGATAGCGGCAAGATCCTCCTTGATGGTAAACAGGTACAGATCAAAGACAACACCCAGGCACGAGAAATGGGCATTGCCTATGTTTCAGAAGACCGTCTGACGCTGGGTGCCATTCTGCCGCAGTCGGTTGCCGACAACATGGTGATTTCCATTCTCGATGAGATCAAAACACCGTGGCATATGATCGATGAACAGCGCAAAGACGCGCTGGTGCAGGAGTGGATCAAAGATCTGGATATCAAGGTGACCAACCCGGATAACCCGCTTTCAACCCTTTCCGGCGGCAACCAGCAGAAGGTGGTGCTGGCGAAATGGATACTCACCCGGCCAAAAGTGTTGATTCTTGATGCGCCCACCGTCGGCGTGGATATCGGTGCGAAAGACAGTATCTACAAGTTGATCCACCGCCTGTCCGGCGTCGGTATTTCGGTGCTGCTGATCACTGATGAAGCCCCGGAAGCCTATTACAACTGCGATCGCGTGCTGCATATGAAGCAGGGAAAAATCATTAACGAGTTAATTCCTTCAACGCTGAGCGAACATCAATTCGCGGAGGCCATCAATGGCTAACATTTTTAAAATGCCACGTTCGGTCGAAGGCTGGCTGGGCTGGGTTATCGCGTTAATGCTGGTGCTGTTTTCAACCTTAAGCAGCGAGTTTTTGTCGATCCAGAATCTGCTGGATTTGACCGAAAGCTATGCCGTAACCGGGATTTTCGCGCTGGGTTTATTTGTGGTGCTGGTGACCGGCGGCATTGATATTTCCTTCGCCGCCGTGGCTTCCGTAGCGCAGTATTTTATTGCCTCACTGTTGCTCAACGATGTGATTGCCAGCCCACTGCTGTGCATCGTGCTGGCGATTGTCTGCGGTGTGGTCTTCGGGCTGATTAACGCCGTGCTGATCTACTACCTCAATATCGTCTCGATCATTATCACCATCAGTATGCAGTCGCTGCTGTTCGGCATGCTGATGTGGATTACCAACGGTCATAGCATTTACGACCTGCCCGACTGGTGGATCAGCCAGCGCACTATCCTGCCCTTCGAATACGGCGGCGAAAGCTACCAGGTGGGCCTGCCGGTGGTCGTGATGCTGGGCATGGCGCTGCTGACCTGGCTGCTGCTGAATAAAACCCATATCGGTCGGCAGCTCTACGCCGTCGGCGGCAGCAACGAATCCGCCCGTCGTATCGGCATCCGCGTCTCCGTTATCTATCTGTTTGCCTACGGCTATCTGGGCGCGTCGGCGGCGATTGGCGGCATGCTGCAGGCGTACCGCATGAGCGAAGTGGTGCCTAACGCGCTGGTTGGCGGCGAGCTGGATGTGCTGGCTGCGGCGGTGTTGGGCGGTGCCAGTCTCTCAGGGGGCAGAGGCTCGGTGATCGGCACGCTGATGGGCGTATTCCTGATCGGCATTCTGAAAAACGGCCTGAACCTGATCGGCGTTTCCAGCTATTTCGTCAACATCGTGATTGGCGTCGTTATCGTCGCCGCGATCTGCGTCACCCACTACAAGAAACGCAAAGAAACCGATGTCGGCTTCGTCTGACGGAGACTGTTTAATGAAAAATAAACCCTTTTTACCTCTGGACGGTACCAGCACCGGTCTGCTGGCTATCTGCCTGATTGCCACGGTGGCCTTTTCACTGGCGATGCCGGGCCGCTTTCTGACCGAAAACACCTTTCTGAGCATTGCGTTTCAGTTGCCGGAACTCGGCCTGCTGACCTTTGCGATGTTTGTACCCATGCTGAGCGGCGGCTTGAATCTGTCGATTATCGGCACAGCCAACCTCACCAGCCTGTTTATGGCCTGGCTGCTGATCAACTACATTCCGGTTGATGCCAGCATCGGCATTCAGTTGATGTGGCTGGTACTGGCGCTGCTAGGCGCGGCGGGGATTGCGGTGCTGATTGGCGTACTGACCGGGCTGATGATTTCCCGCGTGGGCGCGCACCCGATTCTGGTGACCCTCGGCAGCATGACCATTATCAGCGGCATTGGGGTGTACCTGACCAAAGGCGCGGCGCTGAGCGGCATGCCGCCGATCGTGCGCAGTATGGGATCGGAAGTGATATGGGGAGTCCCGGTTCCGCTGATTATCTTTATCGTCGCCACCGTATTTTTGGCCTTGCTACTGGGCAGAACGCGCCTCGGCAAAAATATCTACATGTGCGGCAGCAACATTAACGCCACCTGGTTCAGCGGCATCCGCACCGACCGAATCATGATGGCGATTTACGCCATTTCCAGCCTGCTGTGCGTGCTGGCGGGGCTTATCATGATGGCCCGCTTTAACTCGGCGCGCATGGGCTACGGAGACTCCTATCTGCTGCTGACGGTGCTGGCTATTGTGCTGGGCGGAACCGATCCGTTCGGCGGCGTGGGCAAAATTATCCACGTCTTCTGTGCGCTGCTGGTGCTACAGGTTATTGCCACCGGGCTAAGCCTGGCGGGTGTCAGCCTGCACTTCAATCTGGCGGTATGGGGCATCACGCTGATTTTCGCCCTGGCGTTCAAATTCTTTAAAAACAAATGGCAGGCGCAGCGGGCAATGAAGCTGAACCAGAAAAAGCACCGGCAGTTGCTGGCAACACGTGGGGAAAGATAATGCGTAAGCATCCATTAGGGATTTACGAGAAGGCCCTACCGAAAGGGACCAGTTGGGTGGAGAAACTGGCCGTGGCGAAATCCTGCGGGTTTGATTTCGTCGAGATGTCGGTGGATGAAAGCGATGAACGCCTGGCGCGCCTGGACTGGACGCAGGCAGAGCGCATGGAGATCATCCAGGCGATTCAGCAGACCGGCGTGCGTATTCCCACCCTGTGCCTGTCGGCACACCGCCGCTTCCCGTTCGGCAGCCGCGACGCGCAGACCCGCCAGCAGGCGTATGCCATTATGGAAAAAGCAGTGCGGCTGGCGCAAGATTTGGGCATCCGTACCATTCAACTGGCAGGCTACGACGTCTATTACGAACCACAGGACGACGACACTATCGCCCGCTTTGAGGACTCCGTGGCCTGGGCCGTTGAACTGGCCGCCGGGGCACAGGTGATGTGCGCGGTGGAAATCATGGACACGCCGTTTATGAACTCCATCAGCAAGTGGCAGGCGCTGAATCAGAAAATTAACTCGCCATGGTTCACCGTCTATCCCGATATCGGCAACCTCAGCGCCTGGGGAAATGAGGTGGACAGCGAGCTGACCGGCGGTATCGATCGCATTGCGGCTATCCACTTGAAAGATACGCTGCCGGTCACGCCGGACTCGCCGGGCCAGTTCCGCGATGTGCCGTTTGGCGAGGGCTGTGTTGATTTCGTCCAGTTCTTTAAAACCCTGCGCCGCCTGAACTATCGCGGCACCTTCCTGATTGAAATGTGGACGGAAAAAGCCGACGAGCCACTGCTGGAAATCATTCGCGCCCGTCGCTGGATTGAAGACAAAATGGCCGCAGCCGGCTGGGGTGAAACTCGCGCCGCGCTGCTCAGCCCGGAGGCAGTATGAGCCACTACTTTATGGGAGTTGATTTAGGTGGGACGGTAACCAAAGCGGGGATTTACACCGCGGACGGTCTGGAGATCAAAGTCGTTGAGCTGGCAGTACCGCTGCTCAGTGAACAGATGGGGTTCTGCGAACGCGATATGGCAGAGCTGTGGTCCGCCACCAGCCAGGTGATTCGCCAGGTGTTGAAAGACAGCGGTATTGCGGCAGATGCGATTCACGGCGTGAGCTTTTCCGCCCACGGTAAGGGTCTGTACCTGGTGGATAAGCAGGGCCAGCCGGTGCGTAACGGCATCGTCTCCTCCGACTCACGCACACAGCCACTGGTCAGCCGCTGGAAAAGTGAAGGCCGCGACGCCGAAGCTTACGGGCGCAGCCTGCAACAGCTGTGGCCGTCGCATCCGGCGGCGCTGCTCGGCTGGCTGAAGGAGCATGAGCCGGACAGCTATCAGCGCACGGGCTATATTCTGATGGTCCACGACTATATCCGCTACTGCCTGACCGGCAAGTTCGCCTGCGAAGAAACCAATATCTCCGGCAGCAATTTGTTTAACCAGCAGCAGGGGGCATTCGACCCTACTCTGTTTAACATCTTCGGTATTGCAGAGATGGCGGAGAAAGCGCCGCCGGTGATCGGTTCCGCCGAATGCGCCGGATACGTCACCGAACAGGCCGCCGTGCGGTGCGGTTTAAAAGCCGGAACGCCGGTGTTCGGCGGGCTGTTTGACGTTGTCGGCGCAGCGTTGGCCTCGGGCGTACACGACAGTTCCTGCCTGAGCGCCGTAGCAGGCACCTGGAGTATTGCCACTCGCGTTTTCGACTGTATTGAACCGTCTGACTATCCCTACGTGTGGGGGAAATACTGCATTCCCGGCACTTTCTTTGTTCATGAAGGCAGTCCGACCTCGGCCAGCAACCTCGCCTGGTTTGTGCAGCAGTTCTTCCCGGATCTGCCGGACAGCTATCGCCAGCTTAACCAGTGGGCGAAAGACGGCTACGAAAAGGATCTCAACATCCTGTTTTATCCGTGGCTGTACGGCTCCAACTTCCACGATAGCCTGCACGGTGGCTTCCTTGGCTTAAGCGGCCACCACAGCCGGGAAGACATTATCTACGCCATCTATCAGGGCATCGTCTTCTCACATCTGCTGCATCAGGATCGCGTGCAAGATCTGGGCACAGGCAGCGACTTCATCCGCTTTACCGGCGGGCCAACTCATTCGAATATCTGGATGCAAATGTTTTGCGACGCCAGCAACCTGCCGCTGGAAATCGTCGACGTGAAGCAGTCCGGCTGCCGCGCGGCAGCGATTTGTGCGGCGGTGGGGGCCGGTGAATACAGCGATTTCCAGACGGCAATGAAGCACTGCCAGCCGCCCACCCTTCGCCTGGAGCCAAACCCGGCTAAACACGTAATGCTGAGAAAACGCTTCGAGCGCTTTAAGCAGATTGCGCAGGCATTAAGTGAAGTGAAGTGAAGTGAAGTGAAGACTCCCGTCTGACGGTCATGACTCCAATTTATGGGTAATGATTTATCGTCAGATAATGTCCAATGACTTTGTCATGCAGTTCCACCGATTTTGAGAACGACAGCGACTTCCTGCCCAGCCTTGCAAGATGCTGCCTCAGATTAAGATTATGTGCTGCGTATACCGATTGCTGATAACGTGCAGCTTCCGCACATCGATTTTTGCTATCACGGCCGAAATTCAGGAAATGAAAAAAATGGGTAATGCTGCCAACTTACTGATAGTGTTTTATGTTCAGATAATGCCCGATGACCTTGTCATGCAGCTCCACCGATTTTGAGAACGACAGTGACTTCCGTCCCAGCCTTGTCAGATGTTGTCTCAGATTCAGGTTATGTCGCTCAATGCGCTTAGTGTAACGCTTGCTGATAACGGGGTCCGCTTGGAAAACGGAATCTATGGTCACTCCCGTTTTTGCAACACCGATTTTGACGACAAGTTGGCTTGCTTGAATCTATCCGGCGTCTGAATGGGATTTTATTCCCGCGCCTTGATGAGTTCCGCGCCTGATGAACCTCCAGAAAATATACGGCTTCAATGAGCCTTTCCGTTTTACAGGTTCCTCAACAGGCCGGTGGGCCGTTAGTATCATCAATATCAGTATTCGCAAAACCAGATCAGTAATTCTTTAAACCGGTGTATTTCTGCCGTTATGCTACATAAGTTTGCTGTCGTGCCGTTAGGGCCCGGCTATTCTGGCCAGCTTGTTTGCCAGAGCACAAGTGACGACAAAGTTGCTTTTCCGGCACAGTAAATCCCTGACCCAATCGGCCAATTTGCCAGACTGGTGTTCCAGTTTTTGTATGAATACCCCGCACATTGAACCAACAAAGTTCGGATCTTTTTATTACCTCGCTTACTAATTCCCAGCAATGTCGTCCTACCTCCCGTGCTGTACTGCCGAGGTACAAGCCCTGTTGCCGCCGCAAAGTCACGGCTGCTGGCGTACTGCTTCCCGTCGCCAATCTCAGTTGAAATAGTACTCGCTGTCAGTGTTCCGACGCAGGGAATGCTCAGCAAGCGCTGTCCAACCTCATCTTCGTCCAACTTTCGTTTCAACTGGGATTCCAAATCTTTAATCTGCTCAACAAGATAGTGATAATGCTGTTGTAATTTCAGCAATAACTGGCTGAGGTAAAGAGGCAAACTATTATCCTCAAGAATGGTACTCAGTCGGCTAATAACGGCAGCTCCTCGGGGAACGCTAATGCCAAATTCCAGCAGAAAAGCATGCATTTGATTGGTTGTTTTTACCTTATCCTGAACCGAGGATTCACGGACACGATGCAGAGCCCGCATTGCCTGCTGAGATTCCGTTCTGGGCTGCACAAAACGCATAGACGGACGCGATGCAGCTTCACAAATAGCTTCGGCGTCGACAAAGTCGTTTTTATTGCTTTTAACGAACGGGCGGACAAATTGTGGTGATATCAGCTTTGGGGAATGCCCCAACTCTTCCAACTTGCGTGCCATAAAGTGAGAACCGCCACAGGCTTCCATTGCGATGGTTGTAGCGGGGCATGTCGCCAAAAATTCGATCAACTTTGGCCGGGTAAATTTTTTACGGTAAACAGCCTTCCCGCGACGATCCTGGCAATGAATATGGAAAGAGTTTTTACCCAGATCGATACCAATGAGCGCAATGTTTTCCATGATAGTTCTCCGAATGAAAGCCTGTCCTCAGCATAGTACCGGGAAGGAGGGAGTGACCATCTCATTAAATAAAGGGCACTGTTGCAAATAGTCGGTGGTGATAAACTTATCATCCCCTTTTGCTGATGGAGCTGCACATGAACCCATTCAAAGGCCGGCATTTTCAGCGTGACATCATTCTGTGGGCCGTACGCTGGTACTGCAAATACGGCATCAGTTACCGTGAGCTGCAGGAGATGCTGGCTGAACGCGGAGTGAATGTCGATCACTCCACGATTTACCGCTGGGTTCAGCGTTATGCGCCTGAAATGGAAAAACGGCTGCGCTGGTACTGGCGTAACCCTTCCGATCTTTGCCCGTGGCACATGGATGAAACCTACGTGAAGGTCAATGGCCGCTGGGCGTATCTGTACCGGGCCGTCGACAGCCGGGGCCGCACTGTCGATTTTTCTCTCCTCCCGTCGTAACAGCAAAGCTGCATACCGGTTTCTGGGTAAAATCCTCAACAACGTGAAGAAGTGGCAGATCCGCGATTCATCAACACGGATAAAGCGCCCGCCTATGGTCGCGCGCTTGCTCTGCTCAAACGCGAAGGCCGGTGCCCGTCTGACGTTGAACACCGACAGATTAAGTACCGGAACAACGTGATTGAATGCGATCATGGCAAACTGAAACGGATAATCGGCGCCACGCTGGGATTTAAATCCATGAAGACGGCTTACGCCACCATCAAAGGTATTGAGGTGATGCGTGCACTACGCAAAGGCCAGGCCTCAGCATTTTATTATGGTGATCCCCTGGGCGAAATGCGCCTGGTAAGCAGAGTTTTTGAAATGTAAGGCCTTTGAATAAGACAAAAGGCTGCCTCATCGCTAACTTTGCAACAGTGCCCGTTTTTCCGATGTGCCGAAATGCCCGCTTACCAGGGTGTGCAGCTCATTCAGAATATAATCATACATCTGATAATGCGCTTTCCACGGCTCCTGTGTGGCATTGACATAAAACCCGGCACCCTGGCCGAGATCGTACTCTTTATCATCCGCCACCTGACTGCCGCGCGGACTGGTATCCGGCGCGACAATCACCAGGCCGTGTTCCGCTGCGTAACGCTGTGCCCCGGCTTTGGTGATAAAATTCTGCTCGTTGCAGGTCAGCCCGGAAAGCCAGTACAGCACAGGACATTTCTCTGTTTTTGCCTGCGGCGGCAGAAACACGGAAAAAGTCATCGGCGTGCCGGTCACCGCAGAGTGGTGACGCCAGACTTCCTGGCTGCCGCCGAAACAGACGTGATGTTCAATCCGTTCCATAGTATCTCCCTGAATACGTTATCAGTAATGAATGACTGTGCGGATGGATTTGCCGTCGTGCATCAAATCAAAAGCTTCATTGATTTTATCCAGTTCCATGGTGTGCGTGACAAACGGCGCCAGCTCGATTTTGCCGCTCATGGCATCTTCCACCATTCCCGGCAACTGGGTACGCCCTTTCACGCCGCCGAACGCCGTGCCTTTCCAGACCCGGCCGGTCACCAGCTGGAACGGACGGGTTGAAATCTCTTTTCCGGCACCCGCCACCCCGATAATTACCGACTGCCCCCAGCCACGGTGCGCACTTTCCAGCGCCGACCGCATCACATTGACATTGCCGATACATTCAAAGGTATGATCCACACCCCATTTGGTCATTTCGACCAGCACCTGCTGAACAGGTTTGTCATAATCATTGGGATTAATGCAGTCTGTGGCGCCGAACTGTTTTGCCAGCTCAAACTTGGATGGATTGGTATCGATGGCAAAGATGCGCCCCGCTTTTGCCTGACGTGCGCCCTGCACCACGGCCAGCCCGATACCGCCGAGGCCGAATACCGCCACAGAATCCCCTTCCTGTACCTTCGCGGTATTGTGTACCGCGCCGATCCCGGTGGTCACGCCGCAGCCGAGCAGGCAAACCTGCTCCGCATTGGCCTGCGGATTGATTTTCGCCAGTGATACTTCCGCCACAACGGTATATTCGCTGAATGTCGAGCAGCCCATATAGTGATAGAGCGGCTGACCGTTATACGAAAAACGGCTGGTGCCGTCCGGCATCACGCCTTTGCCCTGGGTTTCGCGGACGGCAACACAGAGGTTGGTTTTACCGGAGGTACAGAAATCACACTCGCCGCACTCGGCGGTGTACAGCGGGATCACATGGTCGCCCGGTTTCACACTGGTCACGCCCTCACCGACCTCAACCACCACCCCGGCACCTTCATGGCCGAGCACCACCGGGAACAGACCTTCCGGATCATCACCGGAAAGCGTGTAGGCATCGGTATGGCATACCCCGGTGTGACTGATTTTCACCAGCACTTCACCTTTCTTCGGCGGTGCCACATCAATTTCAACAATTTCAAGGGGTAAACCCGGCCCGAAGGCGACTGCTGCGCGTGATTTCATAACGGTTCCTCTGTGTCTGAGGCTTATCATGGCAGGCGATAAGCACGAATGCCGTCCACCATACCGCACAACAGCGCTGCCTGTATAGCGCCGGTCAGCAGGTGGCCGCCACCGGTGCCGGTTTTCTGATCAGCAGACAGATTGCCAGCAGCAGACCGTACAGTGCCGTGCCAATCAGCCACACCGTACCGTCCGCACTCTGCTGTGTCTGACTGAAAATAAAAGCAAACAGCAGCGGGCCCGCCACGCCGGTCAGATTGGTCAGGCTGACCAGCACACCCTGTAGTTTTCCCTGATTTGCCGCCGATGCCCCGGCAGAGATAATGCCCTGCAATGCAGGCAGTGCAATTCCGCCGCCTGCCAGCAGGATCAGGACCGGATACACCATCCATCCGGAAGTGATAGCAGACATCAGTAAAAACGCGGTGGCATCGGCAATAAATCCGGCGAAAATAATGGTTTTCTCACTCAGCCGTTTTGCCAGCGCCCCGGCAACCACCGCCTGAAACAGTGCATGCATCGCCCCGAGTCCCGCCAGTGAAAAACCGACCGCCGCGCTGTCCCAGGCAAAGCGGCTCTCCGTAAACAATACCCAGACAGTGGCCGGGATCTGCCCGATAAGCTGCGCGGTAAAAAAGACAAACAGCAACAGCGCCAGAGGTTTAAGCAGTGTGATAAAGCTGATACCTGCGCTTTCTTGTTTCTGCTCCGCCGGTTTTTCTTCTGTCTGTACCGCCGGTTTAAAGATAAAAAAGACCATCAGAAAGGTGCAGGCATTCAGTATTGCCGCAATGACAAACGGCAGATGCGGTGAGATATCCCCCGCCAGTCCGCCGATAGCCGGCCCGGCAATCAGCCCGGCACCAAAGGCCGCACCGAGACGGCCGAACCAGGCGGTACGCTCGCTGACCGCCGTGCTGTCCGCCACTACCGAAGCCGCAACCGCGCCGGTGGCACCAGTGATCCCGGAGATAATCCGCCCGAGATACAACATCCACAGCACATTGGACAGTGCCAGCAGTGTGTAATCAAACGCGGCACCCGCCAGGGATAACAGCAGCACCGGTCTGCGCCCCAGCTTATCTGACCATCTGCCCAGCAGCGGAGCAAAACAGACCTGCATCACCGCATACAGCGCCAGCAGAATGCCGTAATGGTTTGCCACATCCGCTTCCGGGAGATATTCCCGCAGCAGTGACGGTAATACCGGCATGATCAGACCAATTCCCATCGCGTCCAGCAGTGTAATCACCAGCGCGATGACAGCGGGTTTATTCATTTTTCAGATCCTGTGTTAATTCCCTATCATTGATAGAGTTGGAATATATCCCTATCAATGATAGAGTGTCAATCTGAAAATCGGAGGAGACGGTCATGGCACGGCTGAACAGAGAATCGGTTATTGATGCGGCACTGGAACTGCTGAATGAGACAGGGATTGACGGGCTGACGACCCGCAAGCTGGCGCAGAAGCTGGGAATAGAACAGCCGACACTTTACTGGCATGTGAAAAATAAACGGGCGTTACTGGATGCGCTGGCGGTGGAGATCCTGGCGCGTCATCATGATTATTCACTGCCTGCGGCGGGGGAATCCTGGCAGTCATTTCTGCGCAATAATGCAATGAGTTTCCGCCGGGCGCTGCTGCGTTACCGTGACGGGGCAAAAGTGCACCTCGGCACCCGCCCTGATGAAAAACAGTATGATACGGTGGAAACCCAGTTACGCTTTATGACAGAAAACGGCTTTTCACTGCGCGACGGGTTATATGCGATTTCAGCGGTCAGTCATTTTACCCTTGGTGCCGTACTGGAGCAGCAGGAGCATACTGCCGCCCTGACCGACCGCCCTGCAGCACCGGACGAAAACCTGCCGCCGCTATTGCGGGAAGCGCTGCAGATTATGGACAGTGATGATGGTGAGCAGGCCTTTCTGCATGGCCTGGAGAGCCTGATCCGGGGGTTTGAGGTGCAGCTTACGGCACTGTTGCAAATAGTCGGTGGTGATAAACTTATCATCCCCTTTTGCTGATGGAGCTGCACATGAACCCATTCAAAGGCCGGCATTTTCAGCGTGACATCATTCTGTGGGCCGTACGCTGGTACTGCAAATACGGCATCAGTTACCGTGAGCTGCAGGAGATGCTGGCTGAACGCGGAGTGAATGTCGATCACTCCACGATTTACCGCTGGGTTCACCGTTATGCGCCTGAAATGGAAAAACGGCTGCGCTGGTACTGGCGTAACCCTTCCGATCTTTGCCCGTGGCACATGGATGAAACCTACGTGAAGGTCAATGGCCGCTGGGCGTATCTGTACCGGGCCGTCGACAGCCGGGGCCGCACTGTCGATTTTTATCTCTCCTCCCGTCGTAACAGCAAAGCTGCATACCGGTTTCTGGGTAAAATCCTCAACAACGTGAAGAAGTGGCAGATCCCGCGATTCATCAACACGGATAAAGCGCCCGCCTATGGTCGCGCGCTTGCTCTGCTCAAACGCGAAGGCCGGTGCCCGTCTGACGTTGAACACCGACAGATTAAGTACCGGAACAACGTGATTGAATGCGATCATGGCAAACTGAAACGGATAATCGGCGCCACGCTGGGATTTAAATCCATGAAGACGGCTTACGCCACCATCAAAGGTATTGAGGTGATGCGTGCACTACGCAAAGGCCAGGCCTCAGCATTTTATTATGGTGATCCCCTGGGCGAAATGCGCCTGGTAAGCAGAGTTTTTGAAATGTAAGGCCTTTGAATAAGACAAAAGGCTGCCTCATCGCTAACTTTGCAACAGTGCCGCGCGACGAGCAGCAGCACCAGGAGCAGAAGCACGTCGAGAAAAAGCAACAGCAGATCGAGCAGCGCCCACGGCGGGCCGCTCGCATCGGATAAGTCGAAAAATCCGGCTAAAGTGGCCGAGCTGCACATCAGGCCGCGCGGTTTTCCTCCCTGATCGCCGGCGCGGTTTCTTCCTCCCTGAACCGCATGCAGACTTGCCGCCTCGGACACCCCGAGGCGGTTTTTTTTCGCCTCGCTCGAGCATCGCCGCATCCGACGATGCCGAGACGACCAGGCCGCGCACGTCGAGCTGCAGCATCGCCATTGCCGACGATGGCACCAGGTCGCCGGCGGTGGCCACCGACCTCGAGCTCGCATCGCCACATCCGACGATGCGCGCCGGCGTCGACCATCGCCAGGTCTGACGATGGCGGCCGCCCTGCCCTGGATCTCGCATCGCCATTTCTGGCGATGAGATCCACGGAGCGGCCATTTAGACCCGCCAATAACGACCCGGCCAAGATAAATCGCATGACGGCCTTTTTGGCCGGGGGTAGCATGACCGGACACTTTGCGTATGCCCAAAGGAGCCCGCAAGTATGCGCAGGACGAAGCCAGTAGCCGCGCCGATGGTGGCGCGGGTCTATCTGCGCGTCAGCACCGACGCGCAGGACTTGGAACGCCAAGAGGCGATCACTACGGCCGCGAAGGCCGCCGGCTACTACGTCGCCGGCATCTACCGTGAGAAGGCATCCGGCGCACGCGCCGACCGGCCTGAGCTGCTGCGCATGATCGGCGACCTACAGCCCGGCGAGGTGGTCATTGCCGAGAAGATCGACCGCATCAGCCGCCTACCTTTGCCCGAGGCCGAGCGCCTGGTGGCCTCGATACAGGCCAAAGGCGCAAGCCTGGCCGTCCCTGGCGTGGTCGATCTATCCGACCTGGCGGCCGAGGCCCAGGGCGTCGCCAAGATCGTGCTGGAAGCCGTGCAGATCATGCTTTTTCGCCTGGCCTTGCAGATGGCCCGCGACGACTACGAGGACAGGCGCGAACGCCAGCGCCAAGGCATTGAGTTGGCCCGCCAGGCCGGGCGGTACAAGGGCCGCCGTGCTGATCCGAAGCGCCGCGCCCAAGTTGTCGCGCTGCGCAAGTCCGGCTACAGCATCAACAAGACCGCCGAGCTGGCCGGGTACAGTGCGGCCCAGGTGAAACGGATATGGGCCGAGGTCAGCCAGGCCGAAGCGAAGCAGCACGGCGCGTTCGTGGAGGACGCATTGACGGAAGCCGATGCCCTGGCCGCTGTCGGCCAGGATGAGCGCCAGGAGGAAAGGGCATGAAGAAGCCGAACCAAGACGACGAGCCGTTTTTCATCACCGAGGAGATTGCGGCCGAAATGATCGCCGGCGGCTATGAGTTCGAGCTGCCGCCCATTCCTTGCACCATCCGCCTACGCGACGTGCTGGAGCGCATGACCGATGCTGAGCTAGCATTGCAGCCGGGCGAGATCGCCGACCAGGAGCGTGAACGCTGCCGGCGCAAGCCGTGTTCAACCTCATGATCTGGTCATGGTATTTTTCATGGCACTGAGCCTGATAGTTCTTGCAAATTGTTGTCACTAAAGGGTTTTGTGTGCTTGTTTACAATCGAGTGGGAGTGACGGGCACTGGCTGGCAATGTCTAGCAACGGCAGGCATTTCGGCTGAGGGTAAAAGAACTTTCCGCTAAGCGATAGACTGTATGTAAACACAGTATTGCAAGGACGCGGAACATGCCTCATGTGGCGGCCAGGACGGCCAGCCGGGATCGGGATACTGGTCGTTACCAGAGCCACCGACCCGAGCAAACCCTTCTCTATCAGATCGTTGACGAGTATTACCCGGCATTCGCTGCGCTTATGGCAGAGCAGGGAAAGGAATTGCCGGGCTATGTGCAACGGGAATTTGAAGAATTTCTCCAATGCGGGCGGCTGGAGCATGGCTTTCTACGGGTTCGCTGCGAGTCTTGCCACGCCGAGCACCTGGTCGCTTTCAGCTGTAAGCGTCGCGGTTTCTGCCCGAGCTGTGGGGCGCGGCGGATGGCCGAAAGTGCCGCCTTGCTGGTTGATGAAGTACTGCCTGAACAACCCATGCGTCAGTGGGTGTTGAGCTTCCCGTTTCAGCTGCGTTTCCTGTTTGCCAGCCGGCCCGAGATCATGGGGTGGGTGCTGGGCATCGTTTACCGCGTCATTGCCACGCACCTGGTCAAGAAAGCGGGCCATACCCACCAAGTGGCCAAGACGGGCGCGGTCACCCTGATCCAGCGTTTTGGATCGGCGCTCAATCTGAATGTTCACTTCCACATGCTGTTTCTCGACGGTGTGTATGTCGAGCAATCCCACGGCTCAGCGCGTTTCCGCTGGGTCAAGGCGCCGACCAGCCCAGAGCTCACCCAGCTGACGCACACCATCGCCCACCGGGTGGGTCGCTATCTGGAACGGCAAGGCCTGCTGGAACGGGATGTCGAAAACAGCTATCTGGCCTCGGATGCGGTGGATGACGACCCGATGACACCCCTGCTGGGGCACTCGATCACTTACCGTATCGCTGTCGGTTCACAGGCGGGGCGAAAGGTGTTCACTTTGCAAACTCTGCCGACCAGTGGTGATCCGTTCGGTGACGGGATTGGCAAGGTAGCCGGGTCCAGCCTGCACGCCGGCGTGGCGGCCAGGGCCGATGAACGCAAGAAGCTCGAACGGCTGTGCCGGTACATCAGCCGCCCGGCGGTATCCGAGAAGCGGCTGTCGTTAACACGAGGCGGCAACGTGCGCTACCAGCTCAAGACGCCGTACCGGGACGGCACCACGCACGTCATTTTCGAACCATTGGATTTCATTGCAAGGCTGGCCGCCCTGGTACCGAAGCCCAGAGTCAACCTAACCCGCTTCCACGGGGTGTTCGCACCCAACAGTCGGCACCGGGCGTTGGTCACGCCGGCAAAACGGGGCAGGGGCAACAAGGTCAGGGTGGCTGATGAACCGGCAACACCAGCACAACGGCGAGCGTCGATGACATGGGCGCAACGGCTCAAGCGTGTTTTCAATATCGACATCGAGACCTGCAGCGGCTGCGGCGGCGCCATGAAAGTCATCGCCTGCATTGAAGACCCTATAGTGATCAAGCAGATCCTTGATCACCTGAAGCACAAAGCCGAAACCAGCGGGACCAGGGCGTTACCCGAAAGCCGGGCGCCACCGGCTGAGCTGCTCCTGGGTCTGTTTGACTGACGAGCCTGAAGGCCAACGATACCAATCAAAATGCTGCGTTCACAGCGCCGCGGCAGGGATCCGCCGTGCTGGTTGTCGGAAAAGGAGCCGCTAGTGGGAAAGAGGAGGGTAAATTTTCAGCGTTGCTGGCTCCCCGTCAGCCGGATTGGGTTGCATCGCAGGGGTGTCGAAAGAGTCAACTGCGGTCCAAAGCTGTTGGACTTGGGTGAAAAGGGCGTTTATTCTTCCTATACGTTGTCGGCAGCGGGCCAAAAAGGAATACGTCCATGCCCATCGAGGTGAAACCGGCTGTGAGCGCGGGTTCAAGCATATAGCCCGACAGGCGCGTATCCTTGCCGATCACGACACGATGGCGGTGGTCACCGCGACGAAAGACACGGCCAGCCGCCATGCCGACGCGCAAGGCGGTTTCCGCCGTCATCGCGCCTTCGTTGGCTTTGCCACGAATACCGTCTGTGCCGAAATATTTGCGCACCATAAGGTCGATTATCCTGTCGTCGGGTCGCCCTCAAAGGGGACATGCCTGCTGAACCGCGAATATAGAGAAATATCCCGAATGTGCAGTTAACGAATTCTTGCGGTTTCTTTCAGCGCCGCCAATACCGCCAGCCCGTCGCGCAAGGGGCGCGGCTCGTGTGTGCGGATGAAGTCAGCTCCACCTGCGGCGGCGGCAAGCTCTGCAGCGAGTGTCGCGGCCCCGACATCCCCCGGACCACGGCCTGTGAGCGCGCGCAGAAAGGATTTGCGCGAAACAGACAGAAGCACCGGCAAATCGAAGCGCAGCCGCAATTCATCGAACCGCGCCAGCACCGAGAGCGAGGTTTCGGGAGCAGCCCCCAGAAAAAACCCCATGCCGGGATCAAGGACAAGGCGGTTGCGTTTGATACCGGCACCCGTCAGCGCCGCGATGCGCGCGTCAAAGAACGCCGCAATGTGATCCATGATGTCGCCAGCGGGTGCCTCGCGCCGATCTGCCTGCCCGTCTTGCACCGAATGCATAACGACGAGTTTGGCAGATGATTTCGCCAATTGCGGATAGAACGCAGCGTCTGGAAAACCGCGAATATCATTGAGATAGGCCACACCACGCGACAAGGCATAGGCTTGCGTCGCGGGTTGATAACTGTCGAGCGAGACGGGAATGCCATCTGCCTTGAGCGCGTCCAGCACCGGCGCGATACGCGCGATTTCTGTGTCGGACGAAACAGGCGCGGCGTCGGGATTGCTGGATGCCGGACCGAGGTCGATCACATCTGCCCCCTCGGCCATCAGCTTACGCGCCTGCGCAATGGCTGCGTCTGGCGCCAGATACCGGCCTCCATCGGAGAAACTGTCCGAGGTTATGTTGACGATGCCGAAAATGATGAGCGATTTATTCATGGGGGCTTCTATAATAATAATAATCGAGCATGAGTCTCATACGGATGCTCGGGTCGAAAGGGAATCCCCAGGCGAGTAACCTGTTTGCGGTGATCCATTAGCTGCAGGAGCAGAATAGCATACATCTGGAAGCAAAGCCAGGAAAGCGGCCTATGGAGCTGTGCGGCAGCGCTCAGTAGGCAATTTTTCAAAATATTGTTAAGCCTTTTCTGAGCATGGTATTTTTCATGGTATTACCAATTAGCAGGAAAATAAGCCATTGAATATAAAAGATAAAAATGTCTTGTTTACAATAGAGTGGGTATCGGAGACGAAGAAGGACAAGGTACATGCTGACCGATACCAAGCTGCGCAATCTCAAGCCCAGGGACAAACTCTACAAAGTGAATGACCGGGAAGGTCTCTATGTGGGGGTCGCCTCAGAAAACGGAATCTATGGTCACTCCCGTTTTTGCAACACCGATTTTGACGACAAGTTGGCTTGCTTGAATCTATCCGGCGTCTGAATGGGATTTTATTCCCGCGCCTCGATGAGTTCCGCGCCTGATGAACCTCCAGAAAATATACGGCTTCAATGAGCCTTTCCGTTTTACAGGTTCCTCAACAGGCCGGTGGGCCGTTAGTATCATCAATATCAGTATTCGCAAAACCAGATGAATGATTGTTTAAACTGGTGTATTTCTGCCTTTATGCTTCGTAAGTTTGCTGTCGCGCCGTCAGTGCCCAGGCTATTCTGGCCAGCTTGTTTGCCAGAGCACAGGTGACGACAAAGTTGCTTTTCCGACACAACAACTCCCTGACCCAGTCGGCCAACTTGCCAGACTGGTGTTCCAGTTTTTGTATGAATACCCTGGCACACTGAACCAACAAAGTTCGGATCTTTTTGTTGCCCCGCTTGCTAATCCCTAACAATGTCGTCCGACCTCCCGTGCTGTACTGTCGGGGTACCAGCCCTGTTGCCGCCGCAAAGTCACGGCTGCTGGCGTACTGCTTCCCGTCGCCAATCTCAGTTGAAATAGTACTGGCAGTCAGCGTTCCAACGCAGGGAATACTCAGCAAGCGCTGTCCAACCTCATCTTCGTCCAACTTTCGTTTCAACTGAGATTCCAGATCTTTAATCTGCTCAACAAGATAGTGATAATGCTGTTGTAATTTCAGCAGTAACTGGCTGAGATAAAGAGGCAAACTACTGTCCTCAAGAAGGGTACTCAGTCGACTAATAACGGCAGCACCTCGCGGAACGCTGATACCAAATTCCAGCAGAAAAGCATGCATCTGATTAGTTGTTTTCACCTTATCCTGAACCAGGGATTCACGGACACGATGCAGAGCTCGCATTGCCTGCTGAGATTCGGTTCTGGGCTGCACGAAACGCATAGATGGACGTGATGCTGCTTCACAGATAGCTTCAGCATCAACGAAGTCATTTTTGTTGCTTTTAACGAATGGGCGGACAAATTGCGGTGATATCAGCTTTGGAAAATGCCCTAACTCTGCCAGCTTGCGTGCCATAAAGTGAGAACCGCCACAGGCTTCCATCGCGATGGTTGTTGCCGGGCATGTCGCCAGAAATTCGATTAGCTTTGGTCGGGTGAATTTTTTACGGTAAACGGCCTTCCCACGATGATCCTGACAATGAATATGGAAAGAGTTCTTACCCAGATCGATACCAATAAGCGCAATGTTTTCCATGATGGTTCTCCGAATGAAAGCCTGTCCTCAGCATAGTACTGGGAAGGAGGGAGTGACCATCTCATTAATTATCCTACGCTAAGCCTGTTTTTTGTACATATTACTATTCACTGAGCGTAATGCGCGGTATTTACCCTGTCCCAGTTTGAGGTTCGTTCTCCAGACGTAATCCCCGCTCAGGTTGATATGTTCCCATCCCAGTGGTGACAGATGGGTAATCAGTTGCTCATTAATCGGGATCCCTTTTCGTCTCAAAGAATCTATCGCTCTTTCTATATATACCGTATTCCACAGTGAGATCGCCGCAGTCAGCAACGTCAGACCGCTGGCTCGATAGCTCTGATTCTCCAGCCCCCGATCTCTGATTTCACCCAGCCGATGCATAAAGACCGCTCGCGCAAGGGCATTGCGAGCCTCACCTTTATTCAGCCCCGCCTGTACGCGTCGACGCAGTAAAGGATCCCTGAACCAGTCCAGCATAAACAATGACCTTTCGATGCGGCCAATCTCTCTCAGCGCCTTTGCCAGACCATTCTGCTTCGGATAGCTTGCCAGCTTTTTCATCATCAGTGATGCTGTTACCGTTCCCTGCTTTATAGAACTTGCCAGACGCAGCACCTCATGCCAGTGGGTTTCAATTTCCTTTAGATTCAGGCTGGTTGTCGAGATGATTGACTGAAGCCCCTGATACAACTCAGCTTTTCCATGAATAAACAGCCGTTTGTCATGAAGATCCCGGATCCTTGGCGCAAAAGCGAATCCGAGCAGATGCATTAGCGCAAAAACATGCTCAGTGAAACCTGCTGTGTCGGTGTAATGCTCTGTAATTTCCAGATCAGTTTCGTGGTACAGCAGACCATCAAGTACGTGTGTTGAATCCCGCACGCGGCTGATAACTTTGGTGTAAAACGGGCTGTATTGGTCCGAAATATGCGTATAAATCTGCACGCCTGGATCCTGACCGTATTTAAGATTGACCTGACCAGCATAACGCCCGTGACTCCCCACCCGAAAGTTCTGTCCATCAGACGATGACGTTGTTCCATCGCCCCAGAATGCCGCCAGAGGGCTTTTTTTCTGGGCATTGACCAACTCGGCCAGCGCAGCTGAATAGGTTTCATCCCTGATGTACCAGGCCTGAATGCCCTCGAGTGACGATTTGGTCGTTCCCGGACAGGATTCGGCCATTTTTGTCAGTCCAAGGTTGATACCATCGGCCAGGATGGTGGTCAGTAACAACTTTCTGTCTTTAGGTCTGACGTGATTGTTTTTGAGATGTGTGAAATGGCGGGTAAAACCAGTCCAGCCGTCCACTTCATCCAGCATTTCAGTAATTTTAGGGTGAGGGAGCATGCCATAAACCAGATCGCCAAAAGGGGATGCTGCTGAAGGGACACTGTTATCCAGCGGGGTAATTTTCACGCCTTTATCCGATATATCAACATCGGGTAAATCACCGGCCAGCGCCATCGCGTTAACTTCTTCCAGACGCGATGCAAGAAGCGTCAAACGGCTCTTGATGTATTCATGGCAATCGGCCGGAACAGCAAGGGGTAACTGGTTATCCCGGAGTGATTTTTCAAAATCGTCTGACGGGATCAGATAATCATCGAAATTCCTGTAGCGGCGTGACCCCTTTACCCAGATGTCACCTGAACGTAAGGCTCCCTTCAGTTCATTCAGCACGCAAAATTCGTAATATTTTCGGTCAATGCCGGTGGGGGTGATCACAACCTTTCTCCAGCTTTCCGGGATGAACCCGATTGGCGCGGAAGGCGGTACTTTTCGGAGTTGTTTTCTATACATATCTCTGACGGTATCCAATGCGTCACTGAGCTGCATTGCGGCGGGCGCAGCCCTGAACTGCAACACGGACAGCATCCGGGGGGCGTATTTACGCAGCGTACTGTATTTTTCTGTGATCAGATGCAACGGGTCGAAGTTGTCCTTACGTGACAGGAACCGCGTCTCTTCCACGCTGTTGATGAATTCCTGCCAGGGAAGGACGTCTTCTATTGCGGCCCAGGGATCTTCCCCGGACTCTCTGGCGTTAAGTAATGCCTGTCCGACGGTAACGTATTGCTTCAGTTTACTCTGAATCAGCTTTCCCGTTTGCTGGAGCCGCTCGGCCTGAGTACGTTTTGCCCTGCTGAACAGACTACTCAGAATACGCTCGTGCAGATCAATAACTTCGTCAGTCAGGGTGGATCTGGCCTCCGATATGATACAAACCAGCGAGGCATAACGGCGAACATCCGTGAATCTTGCCAGATCCCGGCTACTCATTTTCCTGCCTTCGCGTGCGAGTTTCAGGAGTCGGTTCTGGTGAACGGAAAGTGCAATGCCGTCAGGGAGTGCCAGCGACTCAATCGCATTTAACCGGTCGATATGTTGCAGGACATTTTTACCATTAATTTTTCCCGGAGGCTGGAGCAGCCAGGCCAGCCGTGAAGGTTGCTCACCCTCAGATACCAACAGACGGTCCAGTGCCGCTTTATGCCCTGGTTCAAGCTGCGCGGTAAGCGCAGAAAAAACCGCCCTGTCGGCAAGTGTTGTTGCTTCGGCCAGGGTTCGTTCGATCACTTCAACAGAGGGGAAAATAACCTTATTATTGTGGAGCCAGGAGAGCATTTCCTCCGCAAGTAAAAAACCTCTGTCTGTCCGCATGGCGTGGGGATAAAGGTGGCGAATACAGGTTTTTTGCAGCGCCCGGTTAAAAGGGGATAATTCCAGGTAGCGGTAGAGTTCAGCCAGATGTTCCCAGCGGGTGACCTCTCTTGATGCATACTCGGCCCACAAATCAGACTGGACTTTCAAATGAGCCGCCAGCCTGAAGACAACACAGTCGTGAGGTGAAATACTTTTGTCGGGAGGAAACCCTGGTCCTCGCAAATAACAGAGTAAAACTGCAAAGCCCAGACGGTTAGCTGGCCTGCGGTGTTTATTAATGAGCGCGAGGTCATGTTCACTCAGAAAGCACATGCGCGTCAGAAATACGTCATCATCCGGCACAATCAACAAGCGTTCTTTTTCTTCACTACTGAGTATTTGTCTCCGTGGCATAAATGCTTCCCTCGCGTATAGTTTTCATCTGTTATTTGTTCGCTGTGACCGAAACCGGTCGGTTTCGTACACCGCTTACAGCACATGTCCGAAACTTAGTGAAATTAATTTCGGACACACGTTATAATTCGGACACCTATTTCGTACGGAAAGTTTCCCATGTCACGTGTTTTTGCCTACTGCAGGGTCTCAACTCTGGAACAGACCACAGAAAACCAGCGTCGTGAAATTGAAGCGGCGGGTTTTGCCATCAGATCCCAACGACTTATTGAGGAGCATATCAGTGGCTCGGTTGCTGCCAGCGAACGCCCCGGATTTATACGGTTGCTAGATCGCATGGAAAATGGGGATGTACTGATTGTCACCAAACTTGACCGACTGGGTCGTAATGCGATGGATATCCGAAAAACAGTAGAGCAACTGGCGGCTTTAGATATTCGCGTTCATTGTCTCGCACTCGGAGGCGTTGACTTGACCAGCCCGGCCGGAAAAATGACTATGCAGGTAATTTCTGCTGTAGCGGAGTTTGAGCGGGATTTGCTGCTTGAGCGAACGCATTCCGGTATTGCGAGGGCAAAAGCGGCTGGAAAACGCTTCGGTCGCCCTCCCATCCTGAGCGAGGAACAAAAGCAAACAGTGACAGAACTCCTAAATGCTGGCATCAGTATCAGTGCTATTGCCCGGGAATTTAATACCACCCGCCAGACTATCCTTCGGGTAAAGGCTGGATTGCTGCAAGAGTGAGCGACCGAGAAGATTATAAAAAAATCAAAGGGTTATTATGAAATAAAACAGCCTGCTGGGTTCTTTTCCCCCTATTTTTTATAAAAGAGTAGACAAAAGAGGTTCGCGATACTAATCTACCAACTAGATGGTTGTTTCTGATTGCACCGACTATACCTTTTATCAAGAAATTACAGGAGCCATTATGTCTACTACCGTTAAACCTTCTGCAGACGCAGCTGCGATCCACAATACCCGTGAAGCAGTTCGCAGCCAGCCTGGCCTGGGTAACCTGACTTTCCAGATGAAAGCCCGTTCCAGCGGCGGATTAACCGTTCGCACAGAGACCGGCGCCACAATCCAGAACGGCGTTATCGATAACAGCCGCGTAGGGAAATTTTCTAATATCGGTGATGAACCTGCAGGTTTACTCGGCACCGATACCGGCATGAGCCCGACTGAATACATCATGCAGGCGCTGGCTGGCTGTTATACCGCCACCCTCACCATGATGGCTGCTGAAAAAGGGATCGACCTGGACGGTATCGAGTTAGATCTTAATTTCGATATCAACCTCAACGGCTTCCTTGGGTTGGACAGCAACGTGCGTAAAGGTGCGAAATCTATTCGCGTCGATGTTCACCTTACTAGCAAGACCGCCAGCCGCGAGGAGTTAGAAGCGCTGGTCAGCGAAATGCAAAAGAATTCGCCAATCCACGATACTCTGGCTAATCCGGTTGAAATGATTACACGCCTGGCGTGATATCAGAGATGTAATGCTGCCATCCAGAAAGCAGGATGGCAGTGACTTTCAGCTCTGCACAATACTGAGTCAGTGATACAACTTGCTACGGAAAAATAGCAACAATATAATCTATCAACTAGTAGATTATATGGAGTAATTATGACAATCATGACACGGGAACGGCTGCTCAGCGAAGCAGAACACCTGATGCGCGAAAAAGGGTATTCAGCATTCAGCTATGCTGATTTATCAAAAATAGTGGGTATCACCAAGGCCAGTATTCATCACCATTTCCCGACCAAAGATATTCTGGGTGAGCAGGTGGTAATACAGGCGTTCTCTGATACGCAACGCGTATTTGAGCAGATAGAGGCTACTGAGAAAAGCGCGGAGAAAAGAATTGCGGCCTACATCGATATCTTCGCGCAAAGCCATAAAGCTTCACTACTGCCACTGTGTTGTGCGTTGTCAGCGGAGACCGCCAATCTGCCTCAGGCAATTACTGTACAGACATCACTTTATTTCGATATGCAAATCGAGTGGCTCACAAAAGTCGTCAGGGCGGGCATGGAGTCAGGTGAGTTTTCATCCCATGCCGAACCATCAGATATTGCTTTGATGATCATTGATGTCTGTGAAGGCTCAAGCGTAGTGGCGCATGCAACGGCCAGACCCGAAGTCTTCACCAACAGCCTTAAGTATATAAAACTGCTTCTTAATACCCCACATTCAGGAGAATGACACTATGCTGGACTGGAACAACTATCGCTCAGAGTTAATGCAACGTTTAGGCGAGTTGGGCAAACTGACCCCCGAGACCATGAAAGGCGTGGTTGCCCTGGGCAACGCAGGTAACAAAACTGACCTTTTAGGCGCAAAAGTGCGTGAACTCATTGCCCTGGCGTGCGCAGTCACAACTCGCTGCGACGGCTGCATTGCTTTTCACGCCGACGCCGCTGTGAAAGCCGGTGCAACCGACGCTGAAATTGCTGAAGCGCTGGGCGTGGCGATTAACCTCAACGCTGGCGCGGCGGTCATTTATTCAGCCCGCACTCTGGATGCCGTCGGTCAGGCACGCGGTTAAGTATTAATAAATTCCACGTTAAAAGGGCATTACTGCCCTTTTTTTATGTCCGTAATCGCCTGAGCATATACCGATGCAGGTTTCACACCCGGTATGCGTTTAACTAATTGCCCTTCATGAAATATCAGCACAGACGGTAGCCCCCAGATCTCGTATTTGGTTGTCAGCACCGGTGCCTGATCTACATTGACTTTCCCCACCTGTATATCTCCATCGAGCCGGTCTGCAAACTGGCTGAACATCTCTTCGCTGGCCTGACAGGGCGGACACCAGGGCGCAGAAAAACGTACCACCGATATACCCTTGTACTGTTCTATCTGGCGAAAATTATCTTCGTTATAGGATGTTAACGTACGCATGGTGATGACCTCGAAAAATGAGTGACGATTCAGAAAAGGCAGCATTAAGACAAAAAAACACGGCATGCCCATTGACCTACCTACTAGATGGTTGGTATATTGCCACCCATCAGATGTTTATGCAACTCCAGTGCGCGACGTCCGGTCGGTGATACTGCCGGGCTGTACAAATCCCTGTCGGGATACTCCTTTTTGTTTCTGTGAGGTATACGATGAGTAAGCTTTTCACCCCCTACAATCTGTCTGGCCTGGCGTTAAAAAACCGTGTAGTCATGGCACCGATGACCCGCACCCGCACCATGAATGACGTGCCGGATGAGGTCGTGGCTTTGTACTATGCACAGCGTGCTTCTGCTGGCCTGCTCATCACCGAAGGGATGCCGGTTTCAGAAGAAGGCCGGGGTTACCTCTATACCCCTGGTATCTACAACGACGAACACGTCCAGGGCTGGCGTAAGGTGACACAAGCGGTTCACGCCAAAGGTGGCCGTATTTTCGCGCAGCTCTGGCACGTCGGCCGTATGTCTCACGTCTCTCTTCAGCCAGGCCACATAGCGCCGGTTTCAGCGGGCACCGTTCAGGCGGTCAATACCACCGTTTTTGCGCTGACCGAATCCGGAGAACCGGGCCCGGTTGTACCAAGCCAGCCACGCGCGCTGGAAACGCATGAAGTGAAACGCATCACTGCAGACTTCGTGCACTCCGCACGCCTGGCGATGGAAGCCGGCTTTGACGGTGTGGAAATCATGGCTGCAAACGGATTCATCTTTGACCAGTTCCTCAGTAGCGAACTGAACACCCGCACCGACGAATACGGCGGCTCGGTGGAAAATCGTCAGCGTTTCCTGCTGGAGACCATTGACGCCGTGGCGGAAGCCGTGGGTAACAGCCACGTTGCCGTGCGCCTGTCACCGTTCGGCCGCATTTATGACCTCGCGCCGTATGAAGGTGAAGAGCAAACCTGGTCAGCCATCACCGACGCGCTCGGTCAGCGGGAGCTGGCCTACGTACACCTTTACTATCAGCCGGTGTACACCAAAGCGCCACTTCCGGAAGGATTCCGCCGCCGTTTTCGCAACACGTTTAAAGGCACCATCATCGCTGCCGGCGGTTTTACCCGTGATATCGCAGAGCAGGCTCTGGAAGATGATGAGCTGGATCTGGTGGCATTTGGTGTGCCCTACATCGCTAACCCGGATCTGGTTGAAAGAATGCAAAACGGCTGGCCGCTGGCTGAAAGTGACCGCGCCACCTACTACGGCGTCAGTGGTTCCCCGGAAAAAGGCTATACCGATTACCCGGTCTGGCAGGCGCAATAAATCCCATACGGTCGCGGTTCTCTGATAAGTGAGATCCGACCGCCCAAGGTCTTTGAGGAATCATTATGCAAACGCTGAAACCCACCCTTACCATCGATATCTGGTCAGATTTGGTCTGCCCGTGGTGCTGGATTGCTAAAAAAAGATTTGAACAGGGTCTGAATCGCTTTGAATTTCGCGACCAGGTGGTGATCCGCCATCACAGCTACCGTCTGGCCGGTGGTACTCCCGCGATGCCTTTTAAGGATGCCATCGTTAAAAAGCTGGGCAGTCAGCATTCAGCGGATCTGATGATGAATCAGGTAGGTACTGCCGGTAGGTCTGAAGGCCTGATCTACAACTTCGACGGCATGATGTTTGGTGATACAGAAGATGCACATACCCTGCTGGTTGCTGCGCGTAAGGCCGGAATTGCGGACGCGGTGGAAGAACGTTTTTATCACGGCAGTATCACCGAAGGTCGCTCTCTCTTTGATCGTCAGCAGCTCGTTGCAATGGCCGTAGAAGCCGGTATGCCGAAAGCTGACGCTGAAGCCGCCCTGGAAAATGATGATTTTCGCGCCACCGTTTCCGACGATGAAGCGCATGCACAGTCTATTGGCCTCAGCGGTGTTCCGGTTTTTGTGATGAACGAAAAATATGCCATCAGCGGGGCTCAGGCAGCAGATAACTTTTTGAATGCCCTGCGTCAGGTATGGGATGAACAGCAAACCGAATTTTCAGCCACTGCGGGTCAGACCTGCGGAACGGATGGCTGCAGTATTTAATCCGTCAACCGCCGGCAGTTTCACTATGCCGGCAACGTCTTACCCACCAGTAATGGAGTCAGAAAATGAACACTTTTTTCAAAGGTAAAAAACTGCTCGTCGTCGGCGGTACCAGCGGCATGGGTCTGGCCGTCGCACGTATGGTACTGGAAGCGGGCGGCAGTGTCGTGCTGACCGGGAATAAAAAAGACAAAGCCGAAGCGGTGCAAAAAGAACTGAGCCCTCTGGGACCGGTTGCGGTCATCGCGGCGAACCTGATGACCGAAGAAGGTATGGAAACTATCCGTCGGGAAATTAATGCCCGCCACCGCGATATCAGCCTGATGGTGAATGCCGCCGGGATCTTCATGCCGAAAGGCTTTACCGAGCACAGCTTTGCCGATTATGACATGTATCTTGCGCTGAACCGCGCCACGTTCTTTATTACGCAGGATGTCGTGAAGAACATGCTTGCCGCGAAGATCGAAGGGTCTATCGTCAATGTCGGTTCGATTGGCGCCCAGGCAGCACTCGGTGACTCGCCGGCCTCGGCCTATTCAATGGCAAAAGCGGGTCTGCATGCCCTGACGCGTAATCTGGCGATTGAGCTGGCCAGCGCGGGTATTCGTGTCAACGCTGTGTCTCCCGGGATTGTTCATACGCCGATATACGAAGGCTTCATGGACAAAGCGGGTATCGCAGATGCTATGAAGTCGCTGAACGATTTCCACCCGCTGGGACGCGTCGGAACTGCCGAAGATGTGGCAAACACTATTCTCTTCCTGTTGTCTGACAAAACCTCATGGGTGACGGGCGCTATCTGGGATGTCGATGCGGGCATCATGGCGGTCAGACGATAACCCCGTGACGCTGGCATAAGCCGCCCCTTAAGGGCGGCATTTTTTTGTCGCCAGAAATGTCATCAGCAGGCTTCACTAAGAATATTCACGATCTGTTCATCCGTGCCTTTTGTGTTCCCGGCACAGGGTGTTATGCCGGGTTCTGACGACATCCTGACAGGACAAAACGGCCAGAGAGAAAGGGGTTATACACGATGAGGAGCCGGTATCCGCAGTACCTGTGAAATTCTTTTCATCCCTGCTGTCAGCATACTCCGTGGGCAGGCCAGATTTAACCGGATATATCCGTCCCCATTGTCGACAAACAGCAAGCCCCCTTCAAGAAGGACCCCTGACTCCCGGGCAAAATACAGCGATAAATCCTCACCTGCGGTGTCGGGCAGGTAGCGGCTAATATCTATCCAGGCCAGATATGTCCCTTCGGGGATCGAGAACCTGGTTTCGGGTAAATAGCTTTTGAGATAGTCGTGCAGGTACTGGAAATTTCCGTCAATATATTCCCTCAGATGGACAAGCCAGTCATCACATTCACTCCACGCCGCTTTGTTTGCTGCCAGGCTCAGCGGAGAGATGAACTCGTCGTGTCTGAGACGCCACTCGCTTCTGACACCGGGATCCGGAATAATGATATTTGCCAACAAATTCCCGGCCAGATTGAATGTTTTACTCGAGGACATGCAGGTAATAATGCGTGTGGAATCAGGGAAAAGAGAGGCGGCCGGTGTATGACCGATGCCGCTTCGGGACAGGTCGCAGTGAATTTCGTCAGATACCACCCAGATGTCATTGGCCAGGCAAATTTCAATAATCCGCTTAAGTTCATCAGGCCGCCAGACTCGTCCGGTCGGGTTATGCGGATTACACAGGAAAAGAATTTTCACACGTAAATCGGCCTGACTGGCTTTGCGTGCAAAGTCTTCCCAGTCAGGTTCCCAGCCGCCTGCTGATTTTTTTAACGCCGAGTACACCACGCGACGCTGACTGTATTCACCCGCCTTTTTAAACGGGCCATATGAAGGCGTCATGATAAGAATACTGTCATCCTTGTCGGTCAGAAGCGGGACGAGACGGTTCAGCGCGGGAATAATGCCCGGAGACAGCACAATGTCTTCCGTTTTGAAACGGTGACCATATTGTCGCTCACACCAGCTGCCAAAGATCTCATAGTATTCTTCGTCGTAGATTTTAGTGTAGCCGAGTATTTTTCTATCCAGACGGTCTCTGATGGCCTGAAGAATCGGCTCTGGTGTGGCAAAAGCCATGTCAGCAACCCAGAGGTTGATTAGCCCTTCTGCCGGATACCGCATTGCAAATTCGGACTGTCCCGAAAACAGGTATTCCCGCCAGCCGTCCACGGTGAGACTGTCTGTTTTCTCTCTGCTTACGTACCCATCAAAATCATATTTCATTTCATAAACCTGCCTTAGGTGTAGTCAGAAACGTCGACCTCAGTATTCCTGTCAGTCTGATGCCGGAGCGGGAAAACTGGCTCGTGTGATTAACATAAGAGAATCATCACAACTGCATGAATTAATTGCGTTATTAAGGTTTTCTCGCCTTTGTCATCGGCTGACGGGGGGATTTCTCGCGTGTCACCATCACAATGCCAGTCAGCACCGCCAGGGCAGAAAATATCGTTCTGACCGTCAGTGATTCATCCAGGAATACCACCCCCCCTAGCATTGCCAGACAGGGAACGCTGAGCTGAAGGGTACTGGCGGTGATAGAGCCGAGAGAGGGTAAAAGGGTATACCACAATACATAGGCACCGGCTGAGGCGGCGGCACCGGACAGCAATGACAAAGCAATGCCCGCAGCATCATAGTGACCCTGCTTCATAAACAGCAACGAAAGAGCGAGAGCCATCGGCGTGGCGAGTACAAAATTTGCCGCCGTTGAAGCCCCGGCCGCCTGGCCCGCCCTCCCCCTGACGGAATAGGCGGCCCAGGCTAATCCGGCAACGATCATCATAAGTGCACTGTAAAGCGGCGGTGCCTTCGCCCCGGGTAACAGCAGGGCAGCAATTCCCGTCAGAGCCAGAACTAAACCGCCAGCCCGCATAGCGGAGAGTGATTCTCCTTTGAATAATCCGTGGATCACCATCGCAAACTGTACGGCACCAAAAAGTAACAGCGCACCCGCCCCGGTATCGAGATGGATATAGGCGACAGAGAACAGCACCGCATACGCCATGAGGTAAAACCCGCTCAGCGGACGCCACAGGGATAATGTGGTCCTGGCGTGATAAAAGAGGAAGGGGGACAGGACGAATGCACCACTGGCCAGCCTGAGGCTGCTGAATGAAAGGGGATCAATGTGACCTCCCTGCAGGGCCAGACGACACAGAATGGAGTTTGCCGCAAATGCCAGCATTGCCACTGATATTTTAAGAATGAGCGCGCACCTGGCCATTCGAGAAGTCCTCACAAAAGCCTTGTAACCTACCATCTAGTTGGTAGCATAGCGTAAGTGATCGCCGAACAGGAAGCAATAACCAGCTTCCAAACTGGAAGGTGAGGACAGGCATTCGGAATGAATTCTGTTTCACATCCCCAGTGGAGGACGGAAAACGCGTTATGCCAGATGCAGAGCAGAAGATTATTTTTCTCCTGCGATCAAACAGATGACATCAGTTTAAGGCCCGGAATATCCTATGAAAAAACTAAAATTTACGTTCAAAAATGCGGCGGGTGAAGAACTGGCCGGATTGCTTGAACTTCCTGAAAATCCTAAAGCGTTTGCGCTGTTAGCTCATTGTTTTACGTGTGGCAAAGACCTCAAAGGCGCGGCGCGTATTGCGCGGAAACTGACAGAGAAAGCTATCGCCGTTCTCCGGTTTGATTTTACTGGTCTGGGAAACAGCGAAGGGGATTTTTCCAACACCAACTTCTCATCCAATATTTCGGACCTGCTTTGCGCGGTAGATTATCTCCGCCGACAGTACGAAGCGCCTTCTTTGCTCATCGGTCATAGCCTGGGGGGATCGGCCATCCTGTCTATCGCCGGCGAAGTTCCTGAGGCAAAGGCCATTGTCACCATAGGATCACCCGGAGAACTGACACACGTAAAACGTCTTTTTAAGGATGATGTTGAAAACATTAACCAGCATGGAGCCTATCCGGTTGAGCTGGCCGGGCGGGTATTTACGTTAAAGAAACAGATGCTGGACAATATTCAGGAACACAAAATCGCTCATAAGGTGTTCGCCATGAACAAACCTCTGCTGATTTTTCATGCGACTGAAGATGATACCGTGTTAATTGAGCAGGCCGAGAAAATATTCAAAGCAGCTAAGCATCCCAAGAGTTTCATTTCCCTGGGTAAGGCTGATCACCTTCTGACACATGCTCAGGATGCTGAATACGTTGCCGATATCATTATATCGTGGAGCGAATGTTACCTATAAACAGAGTAAATGCGTTCAAACTCGTAGCGCTGAGGGCGATTTTCTGCAGAGATCGGACGCTGTTTATGCTGGACTGATTTTGCGATAAAGGCTTAGGCCGATGCATACAGGCGGGGCTGAATAAGGGTGAGGCCCTTGGGCGAGCATCCTTCATGCACCGGCTGAATGAAATCAGGGATCTGGGGGTGGGAGGATCAGCGTTACCACGCCACCGGCGCTGACACTACATACGGCGGCGATAACACTCTGGAATACGGTTTATATAGAAAGAACCATTGAGCCGCTTAAGCAAAAAGGAGTCCCTGTTAATGAACTGCTGGTCTCTCATCCTTCTCCACTGCTGTACAAAATATAGTCTTAGCGTGGGATAATTAATGAGATGGTCACTCCCTCCTTCCCGGTACTATGCTGAGGACAGGCTTTCATTCGGAGAACTATCATGGAAAACATTGCGCTCATTGGTATCGATCTGGGTAAAAACTCTTTCCATATTCATTGCCAGGATCGTCGCGGGAAGGCTGTTTACCGTAAAAAATTTACCCGGCCAAAGTTGATCGAATTTTTGGCGACATGCCCCGCTACAACCATCGCAATGGAAGCCTGTGGCGGTTCTCACTTTATGGCACGCAAGTTGGAAGAGTTGGGGCATTCCCCAAAGCTGATATCACCACAATTTGTCCGCCCGTTCGTTAAAAGCAATAAAAACGACTTTGTCGACGCCGAAGCTATTTGTGAAGCTGCATCGCGTCCGTCTATGCGTTTTGTGCAGCCCAGAACGGAATCTCAGCAGGCAATGCGGGCTCTGCATCGTGTCCGTGAATCCACGGTTCAGGATAAGGTAAAACAACCAATCAAATGCATGCTTTTCTGCTGGAATTTGGCATTAGCGTTCCCCGAGGAGCTGCCGTTATTAGCCGACTGAGTACCATTCTTGAGGATAATAGTTTGCCTCTTTACCTCAGCCAGTTATTGCTGAAATTACAACAGCATTATCACTATCTTGTTGAGCAGATTAAAGATTTGGAATCCCAGTTGAAACGAAAGTTGGACGAAGATGAGGTTGGACAGCGCTTGCTGAGCATTCCCTGCGTCGGAACACTGACAGCGAGTACTATTTCAACTGAGATTGGCGACGGGAAGCAGTACGCCAGCAGCCGTGACTTTGCGGCGGCAACAGGGCTTGTACCTCGGCAGTACAGCACGGGAGGTAGGACGACATTGCTGGGAATTAGTAAGCGAGGTAATAAAAAGATCCGAACTTTGTTGGTTCAATGTGCCGGGGTATTCATACAAAAACTGGAACACCAGTCTGGCAAATTGGCCGATTGGGTCAGGGATTTACTGTGCCGGAAAAGCAACTTTGTCGTCACTTGTGCTCTGGCAAACAAGCTGGCCAGAATAGCCCGGGCCCTAACGGCACGACAGCAAACTTATGTAGCATAACGGCAGAAATACACCGGTTTAAAGAATTACTGATCTGGTTTTGCGAATACTGATATTGATGATACTAACGGCCCACCGGCCTGTTGAGGAACCTGTAAAACGGAAAGGCTCATTGAAGCCGTATATTTTCTGGAGGTTCATCAGGCGCGGAACTCATCAAGGCGCGGGAATAAAATCCCATTCAGACGCCGGATAGATTCAAGCAAGCCAACTTGTCGTCAAAATCGGTGTTGCAAAAACGGGAGTGACCATAGATTCCGTTTTCTGAGACGTCCCCAGTATGGCAACCACGATCAGTCTGCTGGAGCCGGTTATAGCCGCACTGCTGGCCGTTGTGCTCGTCGGTGAAAGGCTGCCGCCTTCCGGATGGGCAGGCGTCGGACTGATAGTTGCGTGTCTGGGGCTCATCACCGTTCCGGCTGGAAAGTTACGTTTCAGCTGTTCCGGCAACGGAAAGAAAACTTTGAAATCGCAAAAAGGAAAGAATTATGAAAGATAAAGCGTCATTTGACTCATTTACGGCTCTCGATATGCGTGCCGGTACCATCATCAGGGTTGAGGAGAGTAAAACATCAAAGCCCACCCGGCGCATGACTATTGACCTAGGACCAGAACTGGGAACAAGGGTGTCATGCGGTGCGTATACTAACTATGCAGCAGAAGACCTGCAGGAAACGCAGGTAATCTGCATCGTCAATCTGGGTACCATGAAGATGGGACCTGAAAAGTCAGAGGTGCTGGTACTTGGTGTGTCTGATGGTTCAGGCGGGACGATCCCGCTGACGACAGAAAAGCGCGTCGATAACGGTGAATGCGTTTTCTGAAAATCGGCAGATAAAGCCACGTATGGGCAAGAAAATGCTTCCTAAAAATTTCAGTGAATATGTCTGCTTCACGCCCTGAGACATTCGACAAGCTTTTTATGGCTTCAGTAAGGGCGAGTGTCTCGCTTCGAGAGCCAGCAAATATTTCGCTTCGTCATAACAGGTTCTGGCCTTCCAGCAGCGGTAAATGATCCTTATCCATTTGAACGCCAGTGCCCGGATCGCAGACTGATGAGATTTGCCCTTTTCTCTGAGGCCCTGATAATACAGTTTGGCCCAGTATGATGAATTAACCGTCTTGGCAGCCCATTCAACAAAGGTCTGCCTGACGAACTTGGCACATTGCCATCGCCAGTGAACCCGTGATTTTTGGCCGCTTCGTTCGGTCACCGGTGCTATACCTGCGTAGTTTTGAATTTCTTCAGCGCTGTTAAACCGGTCACGGTTATCACCAAGTGCAGCAAGCATCCGTGGGCCCATGCACGGTCCCATGCCCGGAAGTGATTTGAACAGCCCCGCATCTGGCAATGTGTCAAACAGCGTTTCGATTCGTTCGTCATAGGTTTTGATGATTTCACTCACGACTTTAATTTGTGTCGCCAGTGCTGCTGCCATCAAAGCATTAGCCTCTATAACACTCTCGGTCTGTAGTCAATGGGATCGCATTATCAATACTCGCAACACGTTGCTCGGTAAGGGCCATAGCGCGACCACCTTTGGCATTCAGAAAGTTGCGGATCGTGTCGCGTCTGGCTCGTTTCAGTTGTTGCAGACTGGGCCACCGGATAATCAGCTCACACAACAGTAAGCTACCCCGATGTGAGAACCACTCCAGTGGCTGAGGATAATACTGTTTAAGCGTGTTGATTATCCGGTTCACAAAGCGTCGTTTATCTTCAACCAACTGACGACGTTGCTCAACCAGTTGCTGAAGTAAGCGAATATCCGCATTGTCGGGTTCAATAGCTTTTATCTTCTGGGGGTAACGCAGCATTAACTCTAATGCCAGCTCGGCATCCTGCGGATCATCTTTAGCGCCGCTGGGCGAGAAGGCTTGCCGATAACGAGCCGGGACAATGCGTGGACGGGGAAAACGGTGATAAAGGGGTATTTTTGAAGAGCATATACCACGGGGCCCTTCTTCAGTTCGAGAGCTATTGCGATTCTACCTTTTACTTTCTGGTGTAACTCAGTAAGCCGGGCATCAAGCGCTTCTGCTGTATGTTCAATCACATCGAATACGCGTTCACCGTTTTTAAACTGAACACAGACATCGTGTTTTTATCAGCCCAGTCCAGACCAACGTGCGCAGCAAATTGATTAGTCACAGTCATCACCAACTCCTTTTTATCGGGGATTGGTATGCATTCCACGCTCTTCGAAAGAAATATAGCCAGCAGTTTATCTGCATGCCCTGAGTATTCGTTAGCGAACGTGGAGCACCTACTGGCTCGAAAGAAAAGCGGCGATCATCACATGATTCTCGCTCAATATTCGTAACCAGTAAGCGCATACCCTGAATCACTTCAAAGTGTAATTCTCAGGGTACGAATGACTATATATCGCTCAAAGCTGCCTGTCAAAGTGGTCAAGCTTCACATAGCTCAGAGGTACAAAAAATAACCTTAACGAATGGAAGGGACTTCCCACGGATATGCGCCTGATTAACTCTTGTGCAATCATGGGGTAAACATAGCCCCGGAGGGATTCGTTATGACCATCACGACTGTCGGTATCGATCTTGCTAAAAATGTGTTCGCTGTTCACTGCGTTGACCAACACGGTAAAACTGTTCTGGTTAAACCCAAAGTATCGCGTGCTGCCCTTCCTGAGCTGATTGCCAGTTTACCTCCCTGTGTTATCGGGATGGAGGCATGCTCCGGGGCTCACTACTGGGCAAGGTTGTTTCGGCAATATGGTCATGAACCACGGCTGATGGCTGCTAAATTTGTATCTCCTTACCGCATGGCCGGTAAATCAGGCAAAAATGATGCAGCTGATGCTCAGGCTATCTGTGAAGCAGTTCGTCGCCCGCATATGCGGTTTGTACCAGTGAAGGATGAGAGCCAGCAGGCGATGCAATGCCTACACCGTATCAGACAGGGTTTTATCGAAGAGAAAACAGCAACATATAACCGATTGAGAGGTTTGATATCGGAATTCGGTGTCATCGCCCCACAAAGTACAGATGCCCTGCGTCACATGGTTTCTGAGCAGAAGAGTTCTTTGCCACTTCAGGTTCAACAATGTGTTAATGACCTGCTGGAACACATTGATCGTATTGAAGATAATATTACTGAATATGACCGGATTTTGTCCCGCATGGCAAAAACAGATCACCGCAGCCAGCGATTGATGGAACTGAAAGGGATTGGTCCCACAACGGCCTGTGCGCTGGTCGCCAGTATCGGTAATGCACACGATTTTAAAATGGGCGACAACTGGCAGCCCGGCTGGGACTAACGCCATCGCAGTACAGCAGTGGTGGGAAATCAAAGCTTGGCAGGATAACTAAAGCTGGCGATTCGTATCTGCGAACGCTACTGGTTCAGGGGCTCGTTCGGTTCTGATTGGTGCCGAGAAAAGGACTGATTTATTCAGTCGTTGGGTCTGTTCACTGGTCGATCGCAGAGGATACTGGCGTGCCGTTGTAGCCATCGCCGCCAAAAACGCAAGGCTGTGCTGGCATCATTGCATTACGGTGATGATTTCAGGCTGTACTCAGCCAGCTAAAGCACGAAACAAAATAACCATCTGACCTGCAATTCGTTGATGATAAAGGGTTAGACCCCGTGAGGCCTATCTGGCTATTGTACAGGATATACGTATCCGCTTAACGAACAAGAACCTCACGCGCGTCTTTCATCAGGGTCCGAATCGATGACGATTCATCATGGCCGTTTATAGTACCGCAGTCTCTCCCCTTTATTTTTACTGAAGAGCAGACAGAAACCATAAACACCGGCGTTGACACGCTGGGGAAGCCCTTATAGTACAATAATTTTCGAAATCCAACCCATCCCGCCTACAGGAATGACGGATTTTTCGGCGGTTCCGGCGTAGACCCACCACAACTGCTGTATAGCTTGTGGGTAAGTGATAATGAAGTGCAAACGAGATGGCGCAAATACTTTTTGGTTTATCTTTTAATTACTTACGTATTAAAAGATAAACCAAAAAAAAAAAGACATTACTGTTATCCCCTTTAAAAAGTGGATAACCGAACAGCATCGGCGCGAGCGCCTCAAAAGTAGCTCCCCACGCTAAAGCGCGGGGCATTCAGAACGGAATCCCTCGATGGCTAACAGCTCGCCTGTTAGCCATCGAGGGATTGGACAAATCCGGCCACGCCGGATACGTCAGCAAATATCGCTGAAGAATTAGCTTACACGCTCGTAAGCGGCTCTTACGACCCGCTAACGCGGAGATACGCCCCAACTGCGGCTTCGCCTTGTTGTGACCACTCCGACCGCGCACAAAAGCCTCTGAGCCGCTTTTAGCGGAATATGGCTTTGCAAGGTGAAGGGATGGATAGGCGATCCCTTTCGATCCCTCACTGGTATCGGCGGCTAACCCTCGGTGCTACCTGTCATTTCATCCTGCCGCCTTACATGCGCTAACGCGCATAAATCCCCGTTCCTCAGTGGAACGAAAACTCACGCTAACAGGGTAGTGACCGGGTAGCCACGATAACTGCCAACAAAATTAGCTTATAGGTTAATTCTACCTTGTCTGAAATTAGCCTATAGGTTAATATTAATAGAAATGGGAGGTCACATGTTTAGCGTTGTTTATCACCCGGAAGCCGTGGAAGAAGCCACAGCATTACCCGTAAAAATCAGGGTGAAGTTTGACCGTCTCATCGGCAAACTGGAGTATGACGCCCGATTACTGCGGGAGCCGGACACGAAGCCCCCGGCGATGGACTTTTTGAGATCCGCACGATGGGGACGGACATAGCCGGGGGGAATCTGGGTATACCACAAAGGCAATACCATCATCATGCTCCGTGTTTTCATCAAGAAGTCACAGAAAACGCCAGCGAAAGAAATCGATCTCGCCAAAAAGCGGTTAGCGGAGGTACTTAATGAAACTGGTAAGCCATAAAGAACTGCATAACGAGTGGATGCAGGACGATGAATATCGCGCTGCATGGCAGGAAGAAGAACGTAAGGAAAAAGCTCAGGGAGCTGCTTGCTGAATGGCGCAAGCATGACAACCTGACAAAAGCGCAGGTTGCTGAACGCATGGGGGTTACACCTCCGGTTATTTCTCGCCCGGAAAACAACATCACCAAAGCCAGCATCGACACACTGACCCGCTACGCTCACGCCTGCGGCATCAAGAAACCTGTCATTGCCCTGTACTGAATAGCCAGCCCTCCGGGGCTGGCCTTTTTGTTTCGGTCAGTCCCAAAATTTTGTTAAAGCAAGTTTAAAATGTCACCTGTTTCTCCAAAGTTGAAATGTCACTTCTAAGCCAATCTATTTATACATAATCTTTACATCTTTCCCCGGTGACAAAGTGCTAATTGGTCTGTAATGTTCAATGTGTGGCAGGCAAGCCGCCGGTGACTTAGGGAAGGTGCGAACAAGTTCCTGATATGAGATCATCATATTCATCCGGAGCGCATCCCAGAGGGACATCATGAGCCATCAACTCACCTTCGCCGATAGTGAATTCAGCACTAAGCGCCGTCAGACCCGAAAAGAGATTTTCCTCTCCCGCATGGAGCAGATTCTGCCATGGCAGAATATGACCGCTGTCATCGAGCCGTTTTATCCCAAGGCGGGCAATGGCCGACGGCCCTATCCGCTGGAGACCATGCTGCGTATTCACTGCATGCAGCATTGGTACAACCTGAGCGACGGTGCCATGGAAGATGCCCTGTACGAAATCGGGTAATGACTCCAACTTATTGATAGTGTTTTATGTTCAGATAATGCCCGATGACTTTGTCATGCAGCTCCACCGATTTTGAGAACGACAGCGACTTCCGTCCCAGCCGTGCCAGGTGCTGCCTCAGATTCAGGTTATGCCGCTCAATTCGCTGCGTATATCGCTTGCTGATTACGTGCAGCTTTCCCTTCAGGCGGGATTCATACAGCGGCCAGCCATCCGTCATCCATATCACCACGTCAAAGGGTGACAGCAGGCTCATAAGACGCCCCAGCGTCGCCATAGTGCGTTCACCGAATACGTGCGCAACAACCGTCTTCCGGAGCCTGTCATACGCGTAAAACAGCCAGCGCTGGCGCGATTTAGCCCCGACGTATCCCCACTGTTCGTCCATTTCCGCGCAGACGATGACGTCACTGCCCGGCTGTATGCGCGAGGTTACCGACTGCGGCCTGAGTTTTTAAATGGCGGAAAATCGTGTTGAGGCCAACGCCCATAATGCGGGCGGTTGCCCGGCATCCAACGCCATTCATGGCCATATCAATGATTTTCTGGTGCGTACCGGGTTGAGAAGCGGTGTAAGTGAACTGCAGTTGCCATGTTTTACGGCAGTGAGAGCAGAGATAGCGCTGATGTCCGGCAGTGCTTTTGCCGTTACGCACCACCCCGTCAGTAGCTGAACAGGAGGGACAGCTGATAGAAACAGAAGCCACTGGAGCACCTCAAAAACACCATCATACACTAAATCAGTAAGTTGGCAGCATCACCGTATCGCTAAACCCGAAAAAAGAACGCTGGGTAGTATGAACATACGACAACTACTTTGAAAGTTACCGGTCTGTCTTTCTCAGTAATAAAAATTATATCTTCGTGATTGTGTATTAATTGATCATTGTCAATAACACTCTTATAACCCAATGTAATGTCATATATCAGGAAGCTATTTCAGAGGTTATGGGAATTACATGAAAACAATAATTAATGAGCTATTACAACAGGACCTGTCCCGCAGACAGGTTATTGTGAACACAACCAAAATTAGTGCTGCGGTTGCAGCATCAAGCACACTGCCCCTGCCGTTTACTCTCAATGCAGCTGATACTGCATTGGTTTCGGGGAAGGAGGGGGTTGAAATCATAAGACATAGTGCCTGCTTAGTAAACTGTGGCAGCCGCTGTGCACTGAAAGTCATAGTTAAAGATGATCGGATTGTGCGAATTGAACCGGAAGATGCTAAGGATGATTCGGTATTCGGTGAACACCAAATCCGTCCCTGTCTGCGAGGTCGTTCCAGCCGCTGGCGAGTTTACAGCCCTGACCGGATTAAATATCCGATGAAACGTGTTGGTAAACGCGGAGAAGGGAAATTTAAACGTATTTCATGGGATGAGGCCACAGCCTTTATTGCCGCTGAATTAAAGCGCGTTTCTGAAAAATATGGAAATGAAGCAATCTATTTTAATTATCAATCTGGCGCGTATTATCATAACCAAGGAACACCCGCATGGAAAAGGTTATTGAACCTGAATGGCGGTTTTCTGCAGTATTACAATAATTACTCAAACGCTCAAAACTTTACCGCCACATCTTACACGTATGGTGCTACAGGAGTACAGTTTGCCAGTCATTTTAGCCAGATTGCGCATTCTGATCTTGTGGTTTTTTTTGGTCTGAATTTATCTGAGACTCGGATGTCCGGTGGTGGGCAAGTTGAAGAACTGCGCCGTGCGCTGGAAATATCAGGCGCCCGGGTGATTATCATCGATCCGCGCTATACAGACTCTGTTGTTACAGAACATGCTGAATGGTTACCAATTCGCCCTACAACCGATGCTGCACTGGTAGCAGCTATTGCACACACGTTGATAAAAGAAAATCTGATCGACGAAGAACGAGTCAATACTTATTGTGTCGGTTATGATCGTAGCACCCTTCCGGAAACGGCGAAACCAAATGCCAGTTATAAAGACTATGTTCTGGGTAACGGTGATGACGGCGTCGAAAAAACACCTGAATGGGCGGCAGATATCTGTGGCATCCCGGCTATTCGTATTCGCCAGTTGGCACGTGAAATGGCCGAAGCTCGGGCCTGTTTCATTGCCCAGGGATGGGGGCCACAGCGTCATGCAAATGGTGAACAGACTTCCAGAGCGGTTCAGATACTTCCTGCCCTGACGGGTCATTTTGGATTGCCAGGAACCAACAATGGGAACTGGACATACGGAACACCTTATGGTGTTCCTGCTCTGCCGATTGGTGAAAATCCCGTTAAGGTGTCAATCCCCTGCTATCTGTGGACAGATGCGATTCAAAGTCCGGAAAAAATGACAGCCACCACTATGGGGGTTAAAGGCGCGGATAAACTGAAAACCGGTATTAAACTGTTCTTCAACCAGGCCGGGAATGCACTTCTGAATCAACATGGAAATATCAATCGTACACGCAAAATACTTGAAGATGACAGCCTGTGCGAAACTATCGTGGTTATTGATAATCATATGACTGCCAGTGCCCGCTTTGCCGATATCCTTCTTCCAGAAACTAGCTACTTAGAAGCCGAGGATCTGGTGGACAGTTCCTATGCAGCCGGTTCTCACCATTACATGATTGCAATGCAAAAAACGATCACACCGATGTGGGAAGTACGCAGTACCTATGATATCTGTGCAGATATTGCGGGGCATCTTGGGGTAAGAGAGCGTTTTACTGAGGGGCGTACTCAGGCAGAGTGGATGGCGAAGCATTACGGACAAGTTAAAGAGAAGCGATCATATCTGCCTGAATGGGAAGTTGCAATGAATATGGGGGTTATCGATCAGCAAGGTACTCGTGATGAGGACAGTATTATCCTTGCTGATTTCCGCCATGATCCGGTTGCCAGTCCACTGACGACACCTTCCGGGAAGATTGAGATTTACTCGCACACTCTGGCGGAACTGGCTAAAGCCTGGACACTACCGGAAGGAGATCGCATTCCGGCTGTTCCTGAATTTTGTATAGTGACAGAGTCCCATCTGAACAAGAGTCTGACAGCAAAGTATCCGCTACAGATGAGCGGTTTTCACACCAAAGGTCACACGCACTCAACATATGCCAGTGTGCTGATGCTGCATGAAGCGGTACCGGATGAAGTCTGGATCAACCCGATAGACGCCAGCGTGCGTCAGTTGAAATCAGGCGATATGGTCCATGTATTCAACGATCGCGGTGTGGTGGAGATCCCCTGCAAGGTGACACAGCGCATCCTGCCGGGCGTGGTGGCAATGCCGCAAGGCGCGTGGACCCGACTGGACAGCAACGGTGTGGACGTGGGTGGATGTATTAACACATTGACCAGCCACCTGCCGTCGCCGCTGGCGAAAGGGAACCCGCAACATACCAACCTGGTTGAAATCAAACGCGCTTAGGGAGTGATCCGCAATGAAACAGTATGGCTTTTATGTTGACTCCTCGCGTTGCTCAGGCTGCAAAACCTGCCAGGTCAGTTGCAAGGATAATAAAGATCTGGACGTGGGCCCGAAATTCCGTCGGGTATATGAATATGGTGGCGGAAGTTGGGCGAAAGAAGGAGAAAGCTGGCACAACGACACTTTTACCTACTACCTCTCTATTGCCTGTAACCACTGTGATGAACCGGTTTGTGTCTCCGGATGTCCTACCGGAGCGATGCACAAACGTGAAGAGGACGGACTGGTGCTGGTCGATGACAATATTTGTGTCGGATGCCGTTATTGCGAAATGCGCTGCCCGTATGGCGCGCCACAGTTTGATGCTCAGGCCAAAGTGATGCGTAAGTGCGATGGTTGCCTTGATCGGCTGGAGAAAAATCTGCAACCAATTTGTGTAGACTCTTGTCCACAGCGCGCGCTGGATTTCGGGCCGATCGATGAGTTACGGAAGAAGTATGGCACTGAGAATGAAATCGCGCCGCTGCCCGCCGCGTCGTTTACTCATCCTAACCTTATTATTAAACCCCATCCGAAGGCTCGCCCGACAGGAGACAAGGAAGGGGCCATCGTGAACATGAGTGAGGTCCGCAATGCATGAGTTACCTCTGGTCTTTTTTACCGTCTTTACTCAGAGCGCAGTTGGCGCGTTTATTCTGTTGCTGATTGGCGGCACCCTGGGGCAGATTGACAGGCAGCGTATGGCCGTTGGTCTTTTCTCTGCGATGTGTCTGTTTGGCGTTGGGGTCTTGCTGGGCATTTTCCATGTAGGCCAGCCTTTACGAGCATTGAATATGTTGCTGCAAGTGGGCCATTCACCGATGAGCAACGAAATCGTGTTATCGGCGGTGTTTGCGACACTTGGCGGGCTGGGCGCACTGGGGTTGCTTCTCAATCGTGGAGCAGCTTCGTTATGTAAAGGACTGGTGTGGCTGGCGGCTGCGGTGGGGGTGGTTTTTATCTTCGCCATCCCGCAAATCTATCAGTTGCCGACGGTGGTCACCTGGCGGACATCTTACACTACGGTGATGATGGTCCTGACTCCGATGATCGGTGGCGGCATTCTGGCCGGACTGTTTGGTCTGCGCCTGGGGTTGCTGGTGAGCGTGCTGGCGATTCTGGTCAGCTTCTGCCTGCGTCCAGGTTATATTTTGTCGCTTATGGATGCTGATGGGGTGCTAACTGCGGCTCAATCCAGTTGGTTCACTGCTCAGGTTGTACTGCTGGCTGTCGGCATTGTCGGTGTGGTGGCCTGGGTACGACTCAAAACTAATGTGGCCGTTCTGGCGACCACATCACTGGTGGTTATCGCTGCGGAACTGGTGGGTAGGATCGCATTCTACAATCTGTGGACGTTGCCGATGTAATCTGTGAGCGGCTGTAGCCGCTCTGTTTTCAGGAGAATTCAGGATGTCCCCCAATATTGTATTACCGAGGATCCTCGGTGCACTGTTTTACTACTCTCCAGAACGATCAGAGGTGAAAGCACTTTTCGATTGTCTGCCCAATCTGTCGGAGCTGTACCCATGGAGCGACCCTGCAGGAACAGCTTCACTGTGCGCAGACTGGCCGTTTCCCGATAATGACGAACTGGCATGGCAATTCTCCGTGCTGTTTGAAGGACAGGGCGAGATGCCCGTGCCACCCTGGGGATCTGTCTGGCTGGAACGCGATAACCTGCTAATGGGCAATACCACCGCTGAGTACCGGGCGTTTCTGCAGTCTCAGGGAATGACTTTTAATTCGGGTCAAAATGAGCCGGAAGATCAGTTTGGGCTGATGTTGTTAGCCTGCAGTGCGATACTTGATGCTGGAAAAGATGCGGCAGTTAATCAGCTGTTAGAGGTTTATTTGTTACCGTGGGGATATCGTTATCTTGAACGTCTGCAGGGCAACAGGGTGAGTCCGTTCTATGCTCGCCTTGCCGCCGTGACCACGCGCTATTTGCAGGATTTGCAACAGCAACGGGCGTTGCAACCTGCGGTGAAGCGGCTGTATTTCGGATGAACAAATCAGAGAAATATTATCATGAATTGATGGCTCACCGGCACGTCAGTCGGCGCGGACTGTTTCGTGCGTTTGTCAGCGCGGCAAAGCACACAACGCCAGAAGTACTGTCTACCCGGCTGGGACATTCGCTGCCGCCAGGGGCGGTTCCTGATGCGGAGTTCATTACCCAGTGTACCCAATGTAGTCAGTGCATTGATGTCTGCCCAATGGGCGTCCTGTTCAGACATGAAGACGGTTACCCGCAACTGATGATTGAATATGCCAGTTGTGATGGCTGTGGTTTGTGTATCGCAGCATGTTCGAGTGACGCGCTGCGCGTGCAGTCTCGTTTTGATACCGGACTGCGCCCGGTGTTCTGTAACCCTGCCTGTGTGAATCCTGTCAGACAGTGTAAACAGTGCGTGGATGTATGCCCACGACAGGCTTGCTTTATTAATGTGTCTGGACTGGTGTCGGCTGACAACGAACGCTGTGATGGTTGTGGCGAATGCGTTGTCCAGTGCCCTCACAATGCTGTGACAATGGCACTGTTGCAAAGTTAGCGATGAGGCAGCCTTTTGTCTTATTCAAAGGCCTTACATTTCAAAAACTCTGCTTACCAGGCGCATTTCGCCCAGGGGATCACCATAATAAAATGCTGAGGCCTGGCCTTTGCGTAGTGCACGCATCACCTCAATACCTTTGATGGTGGCGTAAGCCGTCTTCATGGATTTAAATCCCAGCGTGGCGCCGATTATCCGTTTCAGTTTGCCATGATCGCATTCAATCACGTTGTTCCGGTACTTAATCTGTCGGTGTTCAACGTCAGACGGGCACCGGCCTTCGCGTTTGAGCAGAGCAAGCGCGCGACCATAGGCGGGCGCTTTATCCGTGTTGATGAATCGCGGGATCTGCCACTTCTTCACGTTGTTGAGGATTTTACCCAGAAACCGGTATGCAGCTTTGCTGTTACGACGGGAGGAGAGATAAAAATCGACAGTGCGGCCCCGGCTGTCGACGGCCCGGTACAGATACGCCCAGCGGCCATTGACCTTCACGTAGGTTTCATCCATGTGCCACGGGCAAAGATCGGAAGGGTTACGCCAGTACCAGCGCAGCCGTTTTTCCATTTCAGGCGCATAACGCTGAACCCAGCGGTAAATCGTGGAGTGATCGACATTCACTCCGCGTTCAGCCAGCATCTCCTGCAGCTCACGGTAACTGATGCCGTATTTGCAGTACCAGCGTACGGCCTACAGAATGATGTCACGCTGAAAATGCCGGCCTTTGAATGGGTTCATGTGCAGCTCCATCAGCAAAAGGGGATGATAAGTTTATCACCACCGACTATTTGCAACAGTGCCCAAAAGCGTCCATGCGCATTGCCTTTCGCAGTTCATTAATCATTTCCTGAAAAACAGTTTCCGGGAACATATTAAAAAGTGACCGGTGAAGCGCCTGTACCGTCTCTTCATCCCGGGACGCCCCGTTGACCAGCAGTGCGGCATACAGGGAGTTCCCCCTTGCCAGGCTGTCAATCCCTCTCAGCTGTCCGGCGCGGATCTGAAGGTATGGCATCCCCGCGAGCATAATGCGCTGCAAATCATCGTTGTTTTTTATCCCGAGAATACGGCAGAACTCCCGGTGGCCGGCCTGAGTCATCTCCAGATCATAAACATGCTCGCTCAGTACTGTTCCGGCCATCCTCGCCATTTCCTGGTCCATCAGGGCAACCAGTTCACTGGTGCGGATGAAATTGCCGATCAGATCGCCAAATGTTGCCGTCAGAAACTCCTGCACAAAATCACTCTTTGATTTGCCGGCGACTTTAGCCTGCCGCGTGATAGCTTCATCCACATCAGCTGGCACATTACGCACCGTAATGGTGTTAAACAACTCAGAGAGGTCTTTTGATTTGGCATCTTTCATTACGGGCACCCTGTTAACGACTACTGACTGCATTCTGATATCAGCATCTCACACGCGTAAGTGTGATGCAATATTTTATATATGCATTTTTCATGATGAATTTGATGCATATGATGAGTTATGATTCCAGAATCACTCTCTTCATTTTGCACAGATCCGAAAACCGGTAGTCCCGGATCTTCCTGTACCACTCCGGCGATCTTCGGCCCGGAAACACAAAATGCACTACTCCGTAAGACGGATTATCTACTATATGTTGTGTTACTCCCTCTTTTCCTGACCCGTCGCACAGGGCCGGAAAAGACCGCTTTGCTTATTCCCTGCCCGTGGTACACTTCCGGAAAGTCTTAAATACTCCAGAAATCGGATCACCAGAAAACTGCCATCCGGTAATTCAGGGGTGTTTTTATAAGTTGAGTTGTAATTGCATCTGGTGAAAGTTGCTATGTGTAAAATATGATTAGGTTACTAGTGGCTGGCTAACAGTATGCGTTTTAAGGGGCGAAATCCGGCATCAATAAGATGCGCATCAAAATGCATATGCGAGGTATGTCTATAACAGCAGTGTACAGTTAACTCAGTCACTGTAAGCCGGTTTACAGTATTCACAGAGCGGAGCAGATTTTTGCTTCAGCAGAATGTATACTTTATGGCATACCTGAAGTATGTAAAAAAGAGGTGCATTGTGAAGCAGCGTATTACAGTGACAGTGGACAGCGACAGCTATCAGTTGCTCAAGGCATACGACGTAAATATCTCCGGTCTGGTCAGTACGACCATGCAGAACGAAGCCCGCCGTCTGCGCGCCGAACGCTGGCAGGAAGAAAACCGGGAAGGTATGGCTGAGGTGGCCAGCTTTATCGAGGCTAACGGATCGTTTGCTGACGAAAACAGGGACTGGTGATATGCAGTTTAAGGTTTACGCCTATAAAAGAGAAAGCCGCTACCGTCTGTTCGTCGACGTGCAGAGTGACATTATTGACACCCCGGGACGCCGGATGGTGATCCCGCTGGTCAGCGCCCGCCTGCTGTCCGACAAAGTCTCGCGTGAGCTTTATCCGGTGGTGTCAGTCGGAGGTGACCCTTATCGTCTGATGACCACGGATATGGCCAGTGTGCCGGCCACTGTCATCGGGGAAGAAGTGGCCGATCTCAGCCACCTGGAGAATGACATCCAGAACGCCATCAACCTGATGTTCCGGGGGATCTGACATGCGGATCAGCGAACAGGTGCTGCTCAGTGTCCTGAGACAGGGGGGCTGTATCCGCAGTTTCTGGCGCCGCTCTGCCAGACTGGCCGGCACGCCCGGCCCGGTGGTACCGGATGGTCTGGTCCTGGAAACGCCTGGCGAGCGTGGCGACACCCCGCTCAGCCATGTGGATTTTGCGGTGGTGGCGAAAAGCCTGGCCTGCAGTGACGAATGGTCGCAGGTGGTCGGGGGAACCGAGTTCGGCGGGGCCGTCTGGCGGATGGCTCCGGATACTGATGGCCCGGTGCAGGGCAACGGAGAACGGGATGAACAGTAACCTGCCGGTACAGCGACCGGCATTGCATTCGCCGGTTCAGCCCGTTCATCTGCCGGTGGCCATTGATTATCCGGCCGCGCTGGTCCTGCGTCAGATGGCGCTGGTGCAGGATGAACTGCCGAAATACCTGCTGGCCCCGGAAGTGAGTGCCCTGCTCCACTATGTGCCGGACCTGCACCGTAAAATGCTGCTGGCGACGTTGTGGAACACCGGGGCACGCATCAACGAAGCCCTGGCCCTGACAAGGGGGGATTTTTCGCTCGCGCCGCCTTATCCGTTTGTGCAACTGGCCACCCTGAAACAGCGCACGGAGAAAGCAGCCAGAACGGCAGGCCGTGCCCCTGCAGGCAGTCAGGCGCATCGCCTGGTACCGCTTTCTGATCAGCAGTATGTCAGCCAGCTGGAGATGATGGTTGCCACGCTGAAGATCCCGCTTGAGCGGAAGAATAAACGCACCGGCAGAACGGAGAAGGCCCGCATCTGGGAGATCACCGACCGGACGGTCCGGACCTGGCTGAATGAAGCGGTTGAAATCGCTGCGGTCGACGGCGTGATGTTCTCCGTGCCGGTGACACCGCATACGTTCCGTCACAGCTACGCCATGCATATGCTGTACGCCGGTATCCCGCTGAAGGTGCTGCAGAGCCTGATGGGCCACAAGTCAGTCAGTTCGACAGAGGTGTACACGAAGGTGTTTGCACTGGACGTGGCGGCGCGGCACCGGGTGCAGTTTCAGATGCCGGAGACGGATGCGGTGGCCATGCTGAAAGGGTCAGTGTGAGTCCTTTGATAACGGCCTGACGCGCCCGGCGGGCTTGCCCAACCCGTCGTCTGCTCAAAAACAAGTTTTGAGCAGACATCAGGTTGCAAAGGTAAAGCGATGTGGCTCACCAGCGGTGACTGTGACCGGAATGCCCATCCCCTCACCATTCCTGGTCAGGGCGTGAAAATTCTGACTGGTGTCTGATTTTTACTGACGCTAAACCACTGCCCATATGCCCCAGGTAATCAGGAAGCCTGTGAAGCCGAGGATCGTGGTTAATACGGTCCAGGTTTTCAGTCCATCTGCCACACTTAATCCCAGGTATCGGGTCACGATCCAGAAACCAGAGTCGTTGATATGTGATGCCCCAAGTCCGCCAAAGCAGGCAGCCAGTGTAACCAGCACGCACTGGATCGGATTTAGCCCCACAACAGCTTCAGAAAGTAGCCCACCGGTAGTAAGAATAGCCACTGTCGCTGAGCCCTGTGATGCCCTGAGAGCCAGTGAAATGATAAAGGCGGCAGGCAACAGAGGCAGGTCCATCATATGGAGCATACTGGCAAGGGCCTTACCCACGCCGGACTCCACCAGAACCTTACCAAATACGCCCCCCGCCCCCGTCACCAGGATGACAACTGCTGCAGTGGGTAGCGCCGACCCCATAATGTCGCTGGTATGTTGTAAACCCCAGCCCCGACGTAAAGCCAGCAACCAGAATGCCAGTATCAGCGCAATCATCAGCGCCACCATCGGGGAGCCAAGCAGTTGTAGCGTGCCCAACAGCGGATGCGATGCCGGCATTAACGTGGCAGACACGGTTCCGGCCATAATAATGGCAATTGGAATGACAATCAGAGCGGTAACCAGCGCCACACCTGGGGGGCTCATTTTGTCACTGATTTTCGTGGTTTCCCCGGAACTGGCCGCGGGAGTCAGTTGCATCTGTTCCAGCACGTCAACGGACAGCGCGTACTGACGTTTATTGATCATTCTGGCTGCAATGTAGCCGACAATACCGACCGGAATGGAAATGGCGATACCGAGAATGGTCAGCCAGCCAATATCTGCATGGAGTAACCCTGCGGCGGCTACCGGGCCTGGATGAGGAGGTACCGCCACGTGAACGGTCAGCATAATCCCGGCGACCGGCAAACCAAATTTAAGTGGGGACAGCCTGGCTACTTTGGCAAAACCGTAAATAATCGGTGCCAGAATAATAAACCCGACATCAAAGAACACGGGAATACCCAGGAAAAATGCGGCCAGGGTGAGTGCAGCAATGGTGCGTTTACTTCCCAGTTTTTGGCTGAAATAGTTGGCCAGAGATTCAGCACCGCCAGAATGCTCTATCATCCGCCCTAACATTGCGCCAAGGCCGATAATAATCGTGACGGAGCCGAGAACACCTCCCATTCCGGCGATCATGACTTTGCTGACGTCACCCGCCGGGATCCCCGCGGCTAGTGCAACGACCAGACTGACGAGCAACAGTGCAATGAAAGGCTGAACTTTTGCCTTAATGACCAGCAGTAACAGCATGATTACGCCGGCTAACGCAATGCATAACAATGTGATAGTGGACATGAGAAACCCTGTCTGAAAGTTATAGTTAACCTGCCCCATCCGGAGATGGGGGGAATGTAGAGTCGTTGTGATAATGAATTAAGCGTTATCGCCAGGCGTTAAACCAGCCAAGCCCAGCTTCGGTATGGGTTCGGGGGGTGTACTCACACCCAATCCAGCCCGGGTATTCCACCTCATCGAACAGGCGGAAAAGCCATGAATAGTTAATTTCTCCGTCGTCCGGTTCATGCCGGTCAGGAAGTCCGGCAATTTGAACGTGGGCATATTTTCCGGCGTAATCGCGGATTAACCGGGTCAGATTGCCATCCACTTTTTGAGCATGGAAAGTATCCAGCTGGATAAAGACGTTCGGACGCGAGACCTCTTTAACAATCGCCAGTGCCTGATACTGGCTGGAGAAAAGATAGTCAGGTTTCACACCAGGGCTGAGCGCTTCGATCAGGACGCGTTTACCGTGTGGTGCAAAGCGTTCGGCAGCATAGCGAAGGTTGTCGATAAAGACCTCACGACACAGGCCTGCATCTTCACCGGTGGGGACGACCCCTGCCATGACGTGGACCTGCTCGCAATTGAGAGCCAGCGCATATTCCAGTGCCCGATCGATATCCGTACGGGCCTCCTTCTCCCGCCCTGGCAGGGCGGATAATCCCCATTCTCCTGCATGGATATTTCCTGCTGCAGTATTAAACAGGACAAGCGTCAGATTGTTTTGTGTCAGTTGCTGCCGGATTTCATGCGGGGAGTGATCATAAGGAAACAGAAACTCCACAGCATTAAATCCTGCATTTCGCGCGGCAGCAAAACGTTCAATAAAGGGGATCTCAGTGAACATCATGGACAAATTAGCGGCAAAACGTGGCATGGTATCAGCTCCTTAACTCAGCAATTTCATCGGTGGTCAGATACCGGATCGGACGGTCATTGAGGATGAAGATCAACTTTGCCGTTTCCTCCAGTTCTTCCATATTGTTAGCGGCCTCCTGCAGACTTTCCCCACAGACAACCGGTCCATGATTTGCCAGTAAAAAAGCCTGATGATCGGCGGCCAGTTTAGCCAGATCCTGAGCGATGCGTTTATCTCCGGGACGGTAATAGGGTATCAGTGGGATATTTCCCATCCGCATGACGACATAAGGCGTAAAAGGGCGGATGACATTGCTGCTGTTCAGCCCCTGTAGGCAGGAAAGTGCCGTTGACCAGGTGCTGTGCAAATGCACCACCGCTTTGCAACCCGGATTGTTTTGATACAGCGCCAGATGGAAGCGCACCTCTTTGGACGGTTTGTCACCACTCAGCCATTCCCCCCCGGGCGTCACTTTGGAAAGCCGTTGTGGGTCAAGATTACCCAGACTCGACCCTGTTGGCGTTGCCAGTAAGTTGCCGTCGGGTAAAAGCAGGGACAGATTGCCGGCCGAACCTGTGGCATAGCCGCGCTGAAAGAAAGAGCCGGCGATCCGAATCATTTCCTCCCGCAGGAATTGTTCTTTTTTTGCGGCATCATTCATGGCTGAAACTCTCTCTGGGCACGCGAAAAAAAGGCTTCATCCCCGAAATTCCCGGATTTAAGGGCGAGTGAAACCGGTTTATCAAGGGCATTGACCCAGGGCACACCGGCGGAAATTGTCGGGCCGATGTGAAAACCTGTGACTGAGAGGCTCTGCGTGACCACGCCCGAGGTTTCCCCACCGGCGACAATAAAACGTGTGACACCGTCTGCAGCCAGTTGGGCAGCCAGCTGAGAAAACAGGGCTTCCACCGCCTGGCTGGCTTTCCGGGCTCCATATTGTTGTTGGATGGCAGCCAGAGCGGTGGTACTGGCGGTGGCAAACACCAGTGGGGCAAGATCGCTTTCCTGATGTAATACCCATGCAGCCAGTTCACAAACGTATGGCGCCAGTGTTTCTGCGGAGAGACAACGGGAAATATCCACTTCACGGGATGGGGCTATCCGGCAATAATGAGCCACCTGCAGGTTCGTCATCTGCGAGCAGGAGCCGGAGAGCACAACACCGCGCCCGGTGAATGGCCGGACCGTTTCGTGTACAGAGGAATGACCAGGTATGGCCCATTGTCGTGCCAGGCCAATCGCCAGACCGGAACCGCCGGTCACCAGCGGGGCGTCACGCAGGGCTTCGCCCTGGATCTCCAGATGGTGTTCTGTCAGGGCATCAAGAACGGCATAGCGACAGCCTGCCTGCTGTAAGCGAGCCAGTTCCTGACGAATGGCGTCAGCACCCTGTTCAAGAATGCTGACCGGAACCACGCCACAGCGCCCTTTTGACTGTGCTTCGGCCAGCCGGGGAAGATAGCTGTCGGTCATGGGATTTACCGGGTGGTGGCGCATTCCGGATTCAGCCAGCAGCTGACTCATTACAAACAGGTAGCCCTGATACACTGTGCGACCATTCACAGGCAGCGAGGGAGAGAAGACGGTAAACGGTGTTTCGAGTGCGTCCATCAGGGCATCGGTAACCGGTCCGATATTACCCTGTGCTGTGCTGTCAAAGGTGGAGCAGTATTTAAAGTAGATCTGGCGACAGCCATGCCGCTGTAACCACTCAAGAGCCTTAAGCGATTGCTGTATGGCTTCGGTTACTGGACAGGAACGTGTTTTCAGGCTGATAACCACCGTGTCGGTGTCTTCCGGCAGTTCACCCGTTGGCACCCCGTTCATTTGCACGGCAGATAACCCGTTTTCCACCAGAAAACTGGCGATGTCTGTCGCGCCGGTAAAGTCATCGGCGATAACACCAATCTTGATCATGATTTTCTCCCAGGAAGAGTGATACCGGAGAAAATTTTGATGACCGCACTGTCATCTTCTTTGCCGTAACCGGCGTTACTGGCTGCAGTGAACATATTGAATGCGGTTGATGCCAGGGGCAGCGGGAAGTGGAGTGATTTAGCGGTATCGGCCACTAACCCTAAATCTTTTACGAATATATCAACGGCAGATTTAGCTGTGTAATCACCATCAACAACGTGGCGCATCCGGTTTTCGAACATCCAGGAGTTGCCGGCAGCGTGGGTGACCACGTCATACATCACATCCAGTGGAATGCCCGCGCGTGCGGCCAGTGCCATTGCTTCTGCCCCTGCGGCAATATGTACACCCGCTAAAAGCTGGTGAATTATTTTCACCGTGGCACCCAGGCCCGGTTCTTTACCAATGCGGTAAACTTTGCCTGCAATAGCATCCAGGACTGGTTCGAGACGGGCGAAAGCGTTATCACTGCCGGAAGCCATGACGGTCATTTCCCCGTCAGCCGCTTTGATCGCGCCACCGGAAACAGGTGCATCCAGCATATCCAGATCGAATGCCGCCAGGGCTGTAGCAATTTCCTGTGCATCAGCACTGGCAATTGTGGAGGAAACCATCACAACGGTTCCGGGTTTCAGATGCCGGGCAACACCGTTATCGCCAAACAGTATCTGCTTCACCTGAGCCGCGTTGACCACCAGTAACAGCAGCGCATCCAGTTTTTCTGCAAACACTGCTGCGTTATCAGAAACGCCGCATGCCCCTGATTTTTTGAGGGTTTCGCATGCTCTGACGTTCAGATCAGCCCCCCAGGTGGACAGACCGGCGCGCACGCATGACAGTGCCGCTCCCATCCCCATTGAACCTAAACCAACAACACCGACATGATACTCTGAGCCCGTTTTCATCTTCTTTCCTTGTTAATTTAAGTGTTATTTTGTTCTATATTGTTAATATATACAGTTAACTAAAGCTGGTTGGTGAATCGCGTCACATAAATTAACATATGCTGTTAATTTATGTGAATCCAGAATACGGGTCATACACGTATAACGAACAAATAACGTAGAATGACCGCAGGTCAAAAGGAAGGAGCTGAAGTTGATACCCGCAGAACGTCGACAAATTATCCTGGGGATGATTGCTGAAAAAAGCGTTGTCAGTATTGCTGAGCTGATAGACAGGTTAAATGTGTCGCATATGACCATTCGCCGGGATTTGCAAAAACTGGAGCAGCAGGGGGCCGTGACGCTGGTGTCTGGTGGTGTTCAGTTATCCGGGAGAGTGGCGCATGAGCCTTCCCATCAGATGAAAACAGCACTGGCAATGAAGCAAAAAACAGCGATCGGAAAACTTGCAGCCAGTCTCATTCAGCCCGGCAGTTGCATCTATCTGGATGCAGGAACGACCACTCTTGCCATCGCTCAGCATCTGGTTAAAACAGAACCTCTTACCGTGGTCACCAATGATTTTGTCATCGCAGATTTTCTGCTTGATAACAGCAGTTGCACAATTATTCACACCGGGGGGGCTGTTTGCCGGGAAAACCGTTCATGTGTGGGGGAAGCCACGGCAACCATGTTGCGTGGGCTGATGATTGATCAGGCATTTATCTCTGCCTCGTCGTGGAGTGTCCGGGGCATTTCCACCCCGGCAGAAGATAAGGTGACGGTAAAACGGGCGATAGCCGACGCCAGCAGGCAACGGATACTGGTCTGTGACGCCACAAAATATGGCCAGGTGGCGACCTGGCTGGCATTGTCGCTGGACGCCTTTGATACAATAATTACAGATGATGGTTTGTCGGAAAACGCCAGAGCCGAACTTGAAAAGCAGGAGGCTTCGCTTCTGATGGTAAGCACACATTATCCCCCGACATCACTGCGGACAGCGTGAGGCTGGCAGGCAGAGCCTGAGTCTGGTGCCTCCCTGCCCCACCAGTATTCGCTGATGGCCGGACAGGGAGTGCCGGGAAAGGGGGATTAGTGGCGGATCTGCGCCAGATCGTCTTCAGTCAGACCGGTCATTTTCATGACGGTACTGCGGTCGATACCGTTCTGGAGCATGGTGCGGGCAACTTCGAGTTTGCCTTCATTGCGGCCTTTTTCAATACCGCGTTGCTCACCTAACTGCAGGCCCTGCTGCAGGCCCTTCTCGATGCCAATCTGTTCAAGCTGTTGTGCGATGGTCATCAGTTCATCCTCGTGTTGCGGCAGACGCTCTGCCAGCGCCCGCATAAATTCCGGTGCAGGCGCTTCGCCTGCATTTAACATGTAGTTTATCAGAACGCGGACCTGTTCGGGGGAAATCCATTCCACCATCACCCGGGGTAGCCTGTCCAGCAGTTCCATCATGTCCCGCTGGCGGATATGTTTCATCAGCAGGGTCAGTGCGGCCATCCGTCTGTGGTTCATTATCTCATCATCATCGATGACGGTGACATCAACCAGCGGGAATCCTGTCGTGTATACTTTTCCGGCCTGTTCCGGGTTACTGAAACAATCCAGCCAGTTCGTGGAGAACGGGTACGGACTCCGGCTGCCGTGGTAAAACAGAACCGGGATGACCAGCGGCAGTTTTTTATGACCCGCTTCAAGATGACGTTGCATGGCGGCGACAGCATATCTGAGCTGACGAAAGGCCATATTTTTATCCGCCGAACTCTGGTGTTCCAGAAGCAGATGGATGTACCCGTCATCGCCGGTGGTGGTTTTCATGCTCCAGAGAATGTCGCTGGCGTACTGACGTAAGTCGTCCTCAACGAAGGTACCGGACTCCAGCTTCAGCGTGGTCAAATCGCACAGCGCGCGTAATTCAGCCGGGAGATGTAACATCATGAAGTCACGGGCGACATCGGGATTCGCCAGGAACTGGCGAAATGTCGCGTCATGGGGTGTGGGTGTACCGGGTTTCTTCTTCATCAGTCCTGAGCTCTGAAAAATCACCCGGATATGTTATCACAGCCCGGAAAAAGCTAATATTGGCGGTGAACGGAATTGCCATTCCTTCAGGGGATCGTTCCGGGGTGGTTCGGTCCCCTTTTTCCCATGCTGATCTTTAAGCGTTACCTGGTTTAAAAAGATATGCTGCAAATCAGCAGCGGTTACATCAAACTCAATTTGCTTCATTATGTCGGACAGCGCTTTCTGCGCCGCATCACGGGTAATGACTCCAACTTACTGATAGTGTTTTATGTTCAGATAATGCCCGATGACCTTGTCATGCAGCTCCACCGATTTTGAGAACGACAGCGACTTCCGTCCCAGCCGTGCCAGGTGCTGCCTCAGATTCAGGTTATGCCGCTCAATTCGCTGCGTATATCGCTTGCTGATTACGTGCAGCTTTCCCTTCAGGCGGGATTCATACAGCGGCCAGCCATCCGTCATCCATATCACCACGTCAAAGGGTGACAGCAGGCTCATAAGACGCCCCAGCGTCGCCATAGTGCGTTCACCGAATACGTGCGCAACAACCGTCTTCCGGAGCCTGTCATACGCGTAAAACAGCCAGCGCTGGCGCGATTTAGCCCCGACGTATCCCCACTGTTCGTCCATTTCCGCGCAGACGATGACGTCACTGCCCGGCTGTATGCGCGAGGTTACCGACTGCGGCCTGAGTTTTTTAAATGGCGGAAAATCGTGTTGAGGCCAACGCCCATAATGCGGGCGGTTGCCCGGCATCCAACGCCATTCATGGCCATATCAATGATTTTCTGGTGCGTACCGGGTTGAGAAGCGGTGTAAGTGAACTGCAGTTGCCATGTTTTACGGCAGTGAGAGCAGAGATAGCGCTGATGTCCGGCGGTGCTTTTGCCGTTACGCACCACCCCGTCAGTAGCTGAACAGGAGGGACAGCTGATAGAAACAGAAGCCACTGGAGCACCTCAAAAACACCATCATACACTAAATCAGTAAGTTGGCAGCATCACCCAAAAATGGAAGCGCTGCGCTGCCTGAAACGTTATATCGCACGCGAGGTCTTCACACTGCTTCGCAATCAAAATCGGCAGATTAACAGCACTCAAATAACGACTTGACACTTAGAAGGGCGTCCAAGGCAGCCATTATACGAGCAGGCAGTTCCGGCAGTTACTGTGGCGATACCGGATCAGGCAGAGTATGAGTCGGCGTGGAAACTGCTGGGATAACAGCCCAATGGAGCGCTTCTTCAGGAGTCTGAAGAACGAATGGGTGCCGGCGACGGGCTATGTAAGCTTCAGCGATGCAGCTCACGCAATAACGGACTATATAGTTGGATATTACAGCGCACTAAGACCGCACGAATATAATGGTGGGTTACCGCCAAACGAATCAGAAAACCGATACTGGAAAAACTCTAACGCGGTGGCCAGTTTTTGTTGACCACTTCAGACGCTAAATTTTTTCCTTCTGGCGAACCAACAAACAGCCCGTTTATAGATAGATTCTGCTGACGACAAAAGGATTAACCCCTGAAATTGCACTGGATTGTCACCTGAAGATGTGCAGGACAAGCCAGATTACTCTGACAAGGGATACCATCGTAATTTAGCAAAAACACCTAAGACCTAAACGACAGCTAAGTACATAGTGCCGGACGGATCATGATTTTTTATTTAACTTACGGACTTCATTTTTCAGCAAATATCTTTTCTCTTCTGTTGTAAACTTATGAAAGCGTTACGCGAAATCCCGCAAGGTTACAGGGGTATACCAGGCCGGAAATCGCGTAGCGCTCTCTTCTCTTCTTTTTCCTGCCTAACATGTACATCCTGGCATTACTCCAATTCTCCCAAAAACCGTAAAACAGCCATCAACCCGCGTCATTACTGGCTTCATGGAGGATCTGAGCAGAAAAAGGATCCTTTACGTATTTGGTTTTACCCGCAATAATGCGGGATAAGACAACAAAAGGATCCGCGCGCTGCGATTTATTGTCATGGCAGGATCGGCCCGTCAGGTGCAAAATACCTGTATCCATAAACAGTGCGTGCGCTACGTGAAAAATAACTCATGAACAGCATCATTCCCTTGCAGAATTCACCAGAACGCGTCTCCCTGCTGCCGATCGCCCCGGGCGTTGATTTTGCGACCGCGGTGGCACTCCGGCGGATGGCCACCTCAACAGGTGCCACGCCGGCTTACCTCCTGGCGCCGGAAGTGAGCGCCCTCCTCTGGTATATGCCTGACCAGCGTCACCACATGTTGTTCGCCACCATGTGGAATACCGGGATCCGTATCGGTGAAGCCCGGACGCTCACCCCGGAATCGTTCGACCTGGATGGTCTGCGCCCTTTTGTTCGGGTGCTGTCGGAAAAAGTGCGGGCACGTCGTGGCCGGCCGCCAAAAGATGAAGTGCGTCTGGTACCGCTGACGGATGCCAGTTTTGTGCGTCAGATGGAAAGCTGGATGGTCACCACCCGCCCCCGCCGGCGTGAGCCGTTATGGCCGGTCACGGATGAGACAATGCGCAACTGGCTGAAACAGGCGGTGAAGCGGGCTGAAGCTGACGGCGTGCATTTTTCGATCCCCGTGACGCCGCATACTTTCCGTCACAGCTATATTATGCACATGCTTTATCACCGGCAGCCCAGGAAGGTCATCCAGGCACTGGCCGGGCATAAGGATCCGCGCTCGATGGAAGTCTATACCCGGGTATTTGCGCTGGACATGGCTGCCACCCTGGCCGTTCCCTTTACCGGTGATGGGCGAGATGCCGCGGAGATCCTTCGCTCCCTGCCCCCGGCCGGCTGAGATTGACGGCCCTGGCATGACGTCCTGTATTCCGCTAATACGAAATACAGGAGCAGAGCGCATTCAGTGCCCCTCCCTGCTCCAGCACACCAGGACATCATTCGGATGACTGAACAGCCGTGGTCTTGCACGGTGACCTGCAAGCCTGCAGGCATCGACATACCGCAGACAAGACAGGACACAGGCCGTACATCCCACAGTGTATTGTTTCCTGAAAGCTCAGTGAATCATCCCGTTAATTGCGAAAGTCATTCACCCCTGTGGCTCACTCCCTTCTGCCATCGGTCTCCTGTTCGCATTTAGCAGTGTGAAGCTGGCGCCGGGTTATACAGACAGCTGCAGTCTCATCCTGCCGGGCTAAACCTGCAATACACAGGGGAACGGATACCGTCAGGTAACATGACCGTCTCAGCATCCGATTGAGATTTTCGTAAGGGGTATAGAGCTTTACTGAAAAATTGACTGTGGCATGTTAACACGTGTGGAGCAGTGCACAGACCTGGGAATATCGCCGTTAAACCCGCATACCGTAGTCAATATCTGCGTATCACGGCCTGAAATCACATATGACAGTCAATATTGTTCGATCATGGCAGACATGATGGAGAACACATATTGACTGCGGTATGCGTGATGCATATCACAGTCAATGGAATGTCCTTAGCGGCATCCGGCAGTCATGTTATGCATATCGCAGTCAATTTTCTGGCTTCATCGCTGAGAGAGCTTCGGCCAGTTTAAGGGGATCGATGCCAGCAGCCTTCAGCGCCTTAATGACTTCGTCATAATTTTGCTCTGGCGCCTTCTCTTCTTCCTCTTTGCGCGGAACCTTCACAGGACCACTGATGAGTTTGGGGTTGCGATAATGCACGCTGAAATAGGTGGCTCGGCCACGTTTAAACTCAGTGTAATCCAGATAACCAATATCCCGCAGCTGCTCCATCGCCTTACGTACCGTGTGGTTCTGCGTATAGACATTTGAGGTGAGATTCAGCCGGTCACGCATCCGTTTCATGGAAATAGGTGCAGGATTCTGGGGAAGACTTTCGATGTAGGTATAAAGCGCCTGGGCTGATTCCTTGCGCTGCAGGGCGTCAATGGCTTTCAGCCGCAGCAGTACCCTTCTGTCCATGTGGTAAAGCTCAAACAGCTTAGGTTCAGCCTTGATCTCAACGATATCCTCGTTGATGTCATAATAGGCTGACTGCACCAGATGTGTGGTCCATCCTTTGGTCTCGCTCTGGAACTTCAGCGTAACCGAGGCGAGTTTAAACAGGGAATTACTGATGCGATCGCGCATTTTTTTGTTTGAACGACGGGAGTCAAATCCGCACATCTTAACGAATTCGACGAACGACAGTTCCAGGGTGTCACTTTTTACCCCATACTCCGACATGGAGCGAATTATCCCCAGCCAGACTTTAAAATCCGTGTCCATATCAAGACGCGAACCGGTGATCTTAACGTCAGTGTATCCTTCGCTTTTGGCAATGGACAGCTGTACAAGCTCCTCAGTCGCGTCTGTAACGTTTTTCCGGTTCGCCTTGCTCTTCCCTGTTGATTTCAGAGTTGGGACGAAGAGACCGAGTCTCATGAGCGCTACTGGCTGCACGGTACTGGTGCTGTTGACATCCAGCTTAACAACTTCACCGGTTGTCTTATCAACCTCCTGAAGGTTCAGAAGTAAGCTGTTATTTTCGCTCGTCAT
>NZ_CP115026.1:0-108873 GCF_014596815.2 Citrobacter sp. C13 | reverse complement strand
TCCAAGTGTCTCTTTTTATTCGACCGCTTTGGTGGCCTTTGCTGATTACAGTGGATAGTAGCACTCATCACAGCGGTTATCCTACCGCCTATAGTGGTTTTTCTACTCTCTACAGTGGTTGGCTTGCTCTTCATAGTGGCTGATCTTCTCTCTATAGTGGATAGTGATCACCGCTAAAGCCATGTGGCACAACGGTTTGCGGGGTGCGGGGATCTTTTTGGGTCTTTGTGGGTCTCTTTGGTTCTCTTTGGGATCTGAATTACTGGATCGGGCCTGTGTATAAAAATCAGGTAATTGCAAAACCAGCCATCACTCCCCTTCTGGGGATAATGTGTGCTCGAAACAAACACGCCTGAACGCAAAACTTCCAATATCTCTTTGAATATCAGCCACCTGTCGTAGAAAAACAGGCACTGAGTTATCCAGTTAAGACAATGTCTCCTACTCACTACAGTGGATACCGACCACTCTCCAGAGAGGTTGTTTTGCTCTTCATAGCGGTTATTATGCTCTCTACAGAGGTTACTTTCCTCCCCATAGTGGATAGTAACCCCCTCTCAGGCCAGTAACCGCAACGGCTGGAGACGATCGGGGATCTCTTTTGATCTTCTGTAGGATCTCTCTGGGGATCTAATCATTGGATCGGTCCTGTGAATAATGGGTATAAGTAAAACAGGCATTTGCAAACATCGGTGCGCCTTGTCAGTTATCGTTGCCCCGGACAAAACTATTTGAATAAGAATTATGGATCTCAAACGCACGCGCTGGGTTCGCCGTCTTGAAGATGGCTCCTACACCATTGAATCGAACACTAGCCTGAACAAACAGAAGTTGCTCTGCGACCTGTGTGGCATTGCGTCGAAGTGCCCGATTAACGAAACCCGGCTCAAACTCCACGACGCCGGTGCGCACTTCCACCTGAACAGCTGCATACGTTACGTGCCACTGCTGGCATTTCGTAAACCGATCATCGGATTAGACGCACCCTACTTCAACACACTCCGCTCTGGTGTAACATGGCGAGACCGGGTCGAACTTGGCAAGCTCGTTTGTCTGGTTGAGGCTGATACTGGAAATATCATCCGGTTCGGGAGAGTCGATAAGGTCTACTCCGGCCCGGTGGATGAGATGCTGCGGAAACACAGCCGGTTTAACCATCTCTGCATGGGTGGAGAGAAGATCGAGAAGGTTGGCGAAGTGATCCGCAAATCCTACGGACACTTCCTGAACGACGACAGCCTTCTCACGGCCATCTACATTCGCCATGTCGATCGGGAGTTCGATACGGAGTATCACAGTGCTGAAGAGTTGAATCTTGTCGACCCTCGCCCAAAAGCTGGGGTAATCGACATCAGCGTAGCGCGTCAGAAGCCCCCTGAGACGTTTTAAACGTAAACTCATGGTTTTACCGGGGCATAAAATATGGTGTCTTAGAAAGACACTGAGAGCTTTAGGGATTAATACATGAGTGAATTTTATTCAAGGGCAGCAACTGTGGCAGACATGCCATTTATCATGGGTGAGTTCGAAGACGGCGCACGCAAGGGTCACTTCTACGAAGAGATCCTCACATCAAAGGGTGGTAAAACCTTTGAGAAGCAGACCAGCCTGGCCATCCAGACGAACGAGCAGGGCCAATACTCCGGGCATTATATCTACATCCTGCTGCGCCGTTCTGATGACAAAAAAGCAGGGCTAATCTGGTTCTGTGCCGCACTCGATCCAACCGGTGCGCCACGACTTGAACTCCGTGCCGTCAGTATCGTCAAAGAGCTGCGCGGGAAAGGCTATGGGTCAATGCTGGTGTCCGACATGATCGATTCAAACCCGAGCCAGCCGATGATGGCGAAGTGCTACGTCAAATCCTCGCAAATGGCCGACATGCTAAAACGCAGAGGTTTTCACCTTTTCGACACGTCCCCCAAAGGCACGCAGATGCTGTTTCGCGATCCGAAGTAATAAGCCCCCATACGGTTGAGATATTGTCACCACCATAAAAATAAGTAGGTATTTACTTATATATTTTGTCATAATCGTGTGCCTGTAGATTTTCTTCTGTGCCGTGTTGTCTGGGTTGCTCGCCTCTCAAACACGCTTAACATCTGTATCAAAATAACCACAAAGGAAAAGACACATGACATTGCCATACGGGGTGATATCAGATCCCCATTATCATCGTTGGGATGCTTTTGCGACAACAAACGCTGACGGGTTGAACTCTCGACTGGAGATCCAACTGGACGCCACGAAAGAAGCAGCCAAAGCCATGAAAGCTGCGGGCTGTAAGTACATGCTGGTGGCTGGTGATACTTTCCATGTTCGTGGTGCTATATCACCTTCCGTCCTGCATTTCGTGACTGAAACTTACGAGTGGATCATCAAAGAGTTGGGCCTCGAAGTGGTTATGCTGGCCGGCAACCACGACCTCGAAACCAACGATTCCGTATACAGCGCCAATGCAGCGGCCTCTCTGCGCTCAATCGGTGTGGAAATTGTCTGCGGCAAACGTCCTCACTCCATCAAAATGGGCGACGTAACCGTCCACCTGATTAGCTGGCGTAACAACCACGCAGAGCTTATTAGCGACCTCAAAACACTGCGTTCCGGGCTGGATGGCGACAATCACGATGTCGTTGTGCATACCTCGATCAACAAAGCGATCCCCACCATGCCAGATGTCGGCATCGACGCACAGGAACTGAAAGATATCGGCTTCCGTTTGTTGCTGTCCGGACACTACCACAACCACAAAGAAGTGCTGCCTGGAGTGGTTAGCATCGGGGCGCTGACGCACCAGAATTGGGGCGATGTTGGTTCGCTGGCTGGCTTCATGATCGTCAATCCTGACGGCACATTCACCCACCACGAAACCTCCGCACCCAAGTTCGTCAACCTTGAGGACGATGTGGAAGACGACCAAATTCGCGGTAACTACGTGCGCTTCCGTGCCGTTGTGGAGAGCGATGAAGAGGGAATCAAAATCCAGAACGTCCTGAAAACAATGGGCGCGAAGGGTGTCGTCTGCAACTTCATCCGCAAGGCATCGATGATGGAAGGCACTGCCAGTACTGCGGAGACCAGCAAAATAGACAGCCTGGGCGAGTCCGTCGCGGCGTACTGCAAGATTGTTCACGACACTGACGGCGGCTTCGACCTGAGCAAGCTGGACATGCTGTGTCAGGAGATCCTGACCGAAGCGGAGAGTGCGGAGGCAATGTGAGTACGAGCCATTCTGGGAGCTTTCGGGACTTCATCTCCACGATGAAAAGACTTGAACGAGGCCAGACGGTGATGTTCCACAAGCCCTACCCACCTGACGGAAACCCTGTGGCGTTTTATCTGGGAAGACTGAGCAAACAAGGCGTACTGAAACGCAGATCTTTCCCAGCCCACACGGAGTTTCAACTGCGAAAAGGCCAGCATTTGAATCAAAAAGTTAGAGGCATTGTATGAAATTTCTAAAGCTCCAGGTTGAGAACTTCATGGCGTTAGCCAGCGCCGAAGTTGAGTTAGACCAACGCGGTCTGGTGCTCATTCAGGGTGTTAACAGTGGCGACTCTTCCGCTGCCAGCAATGGCGCGGGCAAATCGACTTTGATGAACAGCCTGATGTGGTGTCTGTATGGCGAAACTGCGCATGGCGTCAAAGGTGACGACGTGCTCTCTACAGGCCACGAGAAAAACTGTCGCGTGATGGTGACTGTTGAGGATGAAGGAAAGCGTTACGCCATCATTCGCCACCGCAAACACAAAGAGTTCAAGAACCGGCTGATCGTTCGTGGCGAAGACGGTGATATGACCAAAGGCAAAGACACACTGACGCAGGAGTTCGTTGAACGCCTGATTGGTGCATCGAAAGAGGTGTTCATGGCGTCCATCTACGCCAGTCAGGAAGCAATGCCTGATCTGCCGGGTATGTCCGACAAGAACCTCAAAACCATCGTTGAAGAAGCCGCTGGCGTCGACCGGTTAACGCGAGCCTATGCCATTGCTCGCGAGCGTGCTAATGCAGCTGCCGCACGCATGGATGTTACCAAATCCAAAATGGACGCCTGTCTCACGCTTATCGAGACCGCGCAGTCAGAGATTGAGGCGGCCAAAGCGTCCTCTGATAGTTGGGAGCGCGATCGCGGCGAACGTCTGGACAAGGCCCGCGTCGATTTGGCTGGCGCGGAGGTAACGCTGTCTGAAGTCGTGATGGAAATTCGCTCGCTGCCGGAACAGATCCGGGATACGGAAAACGCGATTGCTGGCGAACGCAGCAAGCTGGCCTCCAAAGAAGAGCATGACGCCAAACTGCTGAAGGTGCGCGGTGCGATTACGGAGATCCGCTCAAGCATCCGCACTTCAGAAGCGGCACAGAACGAGTCCATGAACCGTGCTCGCTCGTTTAAAACCAAAGCAGAAGAGGTCAACACAAAGGTCGGAGCACCTTGTGTTACGTGCGGAAAGCCCTACTGCGAAGAAAATTTGTCCACCGTGAAGGAGAGTTTCATTGAACAAGCGCGTAATGAGATCGGCCAGGCGCAGGCATCAGCAGCGGCAGTGGCTCAACACAAAGCTCGTCTTGAGAAAGCGCTCGGCATCGAGTCTGCACTGGTCGCAGCCACACCCGACGTCTCAGAAATCATCGCCAGAATCGAACGCCTGACCAATGAGCTAAGTGCGCTGCGTCATCGAGAACGTGAAGTTGTGGCCGTCGAAGCGATGGTGGCGCGGGCGCGTACTGACGTGAATCGCATCATGGCAGAGGTAAACCCATTTCTGGCTGTCATTAAGCGCCATGAAGACAACCTGGCTGCCAATAAATCTAATCATGCAGTACTTAAAAAAGAGTTAAAAAGCATTCAGGAACAGGCTCTGTTGCTGGAGAAAGCTCGCCAGGTTTACTCCCCAGCAGGCGTGCGTTCACACATCCTGACGTCTGTTACGCCTTTCCTGAACATCAGGACTGCGGAGTATCTCAACACGCTGTCGGACGGCAATATCGTTGCCGAATGGTCGACAATGGAGACAACGAAGAAAGGCGAGTATCGCGACAAATTCAATATCAGCGTAACCAAAACAGGCTCCAGCAAATCCTTCCAGACGTTGTCTGGTGGCGAGAAGCGTAAGGTACGCATTGCGTGCTCTCTTGCCTTGCAGGATCTGGTTGCCAGTCGCGCCAGTAAGAATATCGAGCTGTTTATCGGCGATGAAATTGACGACGCGCTCGACACTGCCGGTCTGGAGCGTCTCATGGGGATTCTGGAAGCCAAAGCGCGTGAACGCGGCACAGTGATGATCATCTCCCACAAAGAGATGAAATCGTGGTTCCGGGAAACCATCACAGTCGAAGTCAAAGAGGGTCGCAGCTATGTCGTTTAACTTGAGCCGCACGCAGTTTTTGCAGATGTTTGCCGTGATGCAGTCTATAAAGCTGATAAACCACCATACGGCAAAAGCAGCTGCGCCTGCACTTTTGTGGAAAAACGAAAACATCAATGACGACCAGTTCTCGGTATTAACCAGTCTGTTGTCATCGACTCCGTTGATGCCGAGTTTGTCTATGCTGCCGTCAGGAAGCACTGCGCCGATCCTTATTAATCCATTTACGGAAGGTGGATATCTCCCACATTCTGGGCCGGGGTTCGTTGTGATTCCTGAAACCGGAACGCTGAACATCCAAGAAAATGCGCTCTTCAATGCGATGGAGACGCACATCAGCACCGCATTCACTAATCTGATTCGACACGCTAACGCACGCGCGGATCACGTTGCAATGCCTGGTGCTGCTTTCGCCAGCTTCTCTGTTGACTATGACCGACACGCGCCAATTTCAAAGCGGGCGAAACTCTGCTTTTACGAGGAGGGATGTGAAGTAGCGGTTATTGAAGTTCTTCTCCCCCATGTATTCAGCGCGAATGAAACGGCTGCACGCCATCTGATCGACATCATGCGGCATTTCATCGGCCAGAGCATGATTGATGCAGATATTGCTGCAGGCGTTCTAACCAACGATAGCATTCATGTTGTTAGCGACATTCCGAAGCCGCCAACTCGCGAGCCGGAGAAGACACTTGAACAGAAACTAATGGAATGCCCAACCTGGGCTACGTGGTAAGGAGACCAAAAATGAGTAAAACCATTCGTGTGGTCGGCGTCGACCCTTCAATGAGCAATTTTGGCCTGGCGATTGGCACGCTGGATCTGGAAACGGATAAGCTGGACATTCATGGCCTGACATTGGTGGAAACCAAAGCTGGTGGAAACAAGAAGACGGTTCGCGTTAACAGCGACGATCTGCGCCGCGCTAACGAAATCTGGCGTACCGCCAAGCCCATAATCGAGCAGGCTCATATGGTGTTTTGCGAGTTGCCGGTTGGTAGCCAGTCCAGTCGCGCACAAACCTCATACGGCATCTGCATTGGTGTACTGGCGTGCGTGGATAAGCCACTGATACAGGTCACGCCAAACGAGATTAAGCACTATGTCGGGAATAAGCTGACCACGTCGAAGGAAGAGATCATTCAGTGGGCTACGCAGAAGCAGCCAAACGCCCCGTGGTTGCGCCGGAAGCAATCTGGTAAGGAAGTGCTGGTGAATAAAAACGAGCACCTTGCGGACGCTGTCGCGTCGATTTACACCGGTATGCAAACTGATCAATTCCGTCAGGTTCGCGATGTTCTTGCAGGAATTTTATAAGTCGGTAATTGATAGGTAAGTACTTATCTATTAACATGAGGCCACTATATTTAGTGGCCTTTTTTATTGGGTGATACATGATAAGCATCGTAAAACGTAACGGTTCCACAGAGCCGTTGTCAGAGGAAAAATACAACCGCGTTGTGATGTGGGGAGTCGAAAACATTCGCAACGTTAGCGCGTCTGCTGTCGCTATGGGCGCCGCTGCCAGCATTTTCGACGGAATGACCACCTGCCAGCTGCATGAAGCGCTGGTGAAGTCCGCTGCCGATCTGATCTCTCCGGAAACCCCGAACTACTCGCAGGTTGCCGCGCGACTGAGCCTGTTCAAGATCCGCAAGGACGCCTTCGGGCAGTATGACTACCCGAATTTCTACAATCACATCGTCAGCAACGTCAGTCGTGGCGTTTACGATGAAGACCTTCTCAAGTACTACTCTCAGGAAGAAATTGCCGAGCTGGGCGTGTACATCAAGCCTAAGCGCGACGAATACTTCGGCTATGCCGCCACCGTGCAGCTGGCGAGCAAGTATCTCGTTCAAAACCGAGTAACTGGCGCTATCTACGAAGGGCCACAGCAACTCTATATGCTGGTCGGCATGTGCCTGTTCCAGAATTGGGAAGATGGCTGCGCCGGTAAGACGCGTCTGGAGATGGTCAAAGGCTTCTACGATGTGACCAGTACATTCAAGCTGTCTCTGCCAACGCCAATTATGGCCGGCGTGCGCACCCCTACTCGCCAGTTCTCCAGCTGCGTGCTGATTGAAGCTGCTGATAGTCTGAAAGGGATTAGCGCTGCGTCTTCCGCAATCATTGACTACGTGTCACGTCGCGCGGGAATTGGTATTGGCTTTGGGCGTCTGCGTGCGCTGGGAAGTGAGATCCGCAATGGCGAGGCCACCCACACTGGCGTTATTCCATTCCTGAAACACTTCCAGACAGCTGTGAAATCCTGCTCTCAGGGCGGTGTTCGCGGCGGCGCTGCTACAGCGTTCTATCCGATCTGGCACTTGGAAGTAGAAAGCCTGCTGGTGCTGAAAAACAACCGTGGCATTGAAGAGAACCGCGTTCGTCATCTCGACTATGGCGTGATGATTAACCGTCTGATGTATCGCCGCCTGGTGCGCAACGAAAACATTACGCTGTTCAGCCCACACGATGTGCCGGGCCTGTACGACGCGTTCTTTGTTGATCAGGACAAGTTCGAAGAGCTGTACCTGAAGTACGAAGCCGACGAGAGCATCCGTAAGAAATCTATCCCGGCCGTCGACCTGTTCTCTACGCTGATGCAGGAGCGTGCCTCTACTGGTCGTGTTTACATTGCCAACGTCGACCACATGAACGATCACGGCGCATTCGTTCCGGAAATTGCACCGGTACACCAGTCCAATCTCTGCATGGAGATCACGCTACCGACCAAGCCACTGGCGTTCACTGACGATCCGAACGGGGAAATCGCGCTTTGCACTCTGTCTGCGTTTAACCTGGGCGCGATCCGCACGTTGGACTCACTGAAAGACGTGGCGTTCTACGCTGTGGCGGCACTGGACTCTCTGCTCGACTATCAGGACTACCCGATGGCTGCTGCAGAAATCCCGGCTAAAGCACGTCGTAGCCTGGGCATTGGCGTAACCAACTTTGCCTACTATCTGGCGAAGAACGGCTTTAACTACTCTGACACTGCGGGCAACCAGCTGGTGCATGAGACCTTCGAAGCCATTCAGTACTACCTGCTCGATGCGAGCTGCCGACTGGCCGAAGCGAAAGGTGCATGTGATTGGTTCTCCCACACCAAATATGCACAGGGCCAGCTGCCAGTCGACCACTATCGCAAAACGCTGGATACCAACCCGGAGACCTCTTTCGAGCTGAAAATGCCGTGGGAAGAGCTGCGTGGCCGTATCCGTGAGCATGGTCTGCGTAACTCCACTCTGACCGCCCAAATGCCGTGCGAGACGTCCAGTCAGATCACCAACTCCACCAATGGTATTGAGCCGCCCCGCGGCCCGGTGTCCGTGAAGTCGTCCAAAGACGGCATCGTGAAGATGGTCGTTCCGGACTTCGCGCAACTGAAAGACCAGTACGAGTACCTGTGGGATATGCCGGACAACCGCGGCTATCTGACTAAGGTGGCCATCATTCAGAAGTTCTTCGATCAGGCCATCTCTGCGAACACCAACTACGACCCGACTCGCTTCCCTGGCGACAAGGTTCCAATGATGAAGCTGCTGGAAGACCTGCTGTTTGCGTATCAGCAAGGTGTGAAGACGCTTTATTACCACAACACGCGTGATGGCGCTGGTAAGCGTGATGACGACGATCAGGTGTCAGAACCTTCCGCTGCGGAGGTTGTTGAGCCAGAAGATGAGTGCGATGGTGCGTGCAAAATCTGATGAGCGTGGGGGGAAATCCCCACCTTTTCATTGAGTTGAGCACCTTGTTTAAACCAATAAGATAACAATTTGTTTAAAGCCACTCGATAACATTCAGAGGGAAACACATGACTTATTCTACTTTCCGTTTGGGCGCTAACGACGCAACGAAGGAACCTATGTTCCTCGGCCAGTCTGTCAACGTAGCACGCTACGATCAGCAAAAGTACCGTGACTTCGAAAAGCTGATTGAGAAACAACTCTCGTTCTTCTGGCGCCCTGAAGAAGTCGACATTACCACTGACCGCATCGACTTCAATACCAAGCTGCAAGAGCACGAACGCCATATTTTCCTGAGCAACCTGCGTTACCAGACGCTGTTGGATTCCGTTCAGGGTCGCAGTCCTAACGCAACACTGCTGCCGCTGATCTCCATTCCTGAGCTGGAGACATGGGTCGAGACCTGGTCGTTCTCCGAGACGATTCACAGCCGCAGCTATACGCACATTATCCGCGGTATGGTGGATGACCCGAGCATCGTTTTCGACGGCATCGTCACGGACGAAGAGATCATCAGCCGGGCTGTAAGCATCTCAAGCGAATATGACAGGCTGTACGAAATGACCTGCGCTCGCCAGCATCTTGGCGAAGACGAATTTGAACGGCTGTATGTCAGCGAGTTTGATGGCAAGCCCTACCCTCTCCAGCGCCAGCTGTTCCGAACACTGGTGTCGGTGAATGCACTGGAGGCGATTCGCTTCTACGTGAGCTTTGCGTGTACGTTCGCCTTTGGTGAGCGGAAGCTGCTGGAGGGCAACACGAAGATCATGCGCTTTATCGCGCGCGACGAGGCTCTACATTGCGAAGGTACTGAACGCATGATCCGCTTTATGCGTACCGGTCGTGAAGGTCTGATGTGGAAGATGATTGCCGCAGAAGAAGAGAGCTTCATCTATCAGACCATGATGGACGTGGCCGGGCAGGAAATGCGCTGGGCTGACTATCTGTTTAAAGACGGCTCAATGATTGGCTTGAATGCCGACATCCTCAAAAGCTATGTGAAATACCGCACCAACCTGGCAATGCGTCGTCTTGGGCTGCGACCGCTGTTCCCGGAAATCAAAGACGATCCACTGGTATGGATGAACAAATGGCTGCTGTCAGACACCCTGCAGATCGCTCCGCAGGAAGCTGAACAAAGCAACTACCTCGTTGGCCAGATTGACTCCGCTGTCGATCGCTCCGGCCTGAGCCAGTTCGCAGACCTTTAAGCCGAGTTTAACCACTTTGTGGCCTGGCGCTGCTGGGTCACAATTGACGTATCAAATGAAGTCCAAAGGAAAGAAAGAAGACATGAAATTTACGAAACTGACCGATCATCTGAAACTTGCCGCAGACAAACTCGTGGGATTTAAGCCAGAGCCTTACGAGTTGAATCCCGGTTTTGGCAAGGCAACGGAAAGCATCTACCTGATGGTTGACCAGTTCCACACACTGTTTCAGCACCCACGCCGTGCCATTCCAGATCCGGTACTACTGCGTCTGCGTGCCAAGCTGATCCACGAAGAAGCTGTTACCGAGGGCATCCCGGCAGCTAAAAACGGGGACATGACGGCGCTGCTGGATGCGATGGCTGACTTCCTTTACGTGGGCGTCGGCACAATGGTGGCCATCAAAGGCGGTATCTCTACAGGTATGAGCTACTACACCCAAGAGCAGAGTGTTGATCGCTTCATCCACACCATCATGGTTCCGGGCAACACGGTCTTTGACGATATGGCCATCCCGTTTGAAGAAGCAAAAGAAGCCGCATTAATGCTGAATGCGCTGGCTGACAAACTCGAAGCGAAGCCGATAAGCGATTCCGAATTGGTGCAGGAGCTGCGCCGCGTGATGAACAAAATCTACGTTGCCTGCATGATGACCTACCGTCTGGCTGATTTTCTCGGTATCGATATTGTTGAGCTGGTGGCAGAAATCCACCGTTCCAACATGACCAAGCTGTGGCCGGCTGACGGCGAAGAGCGTCGTGTGGCGGTAGAAAATTGCAAATACGACAAGGAAGACCTGGGCTTCCGCCATGCTGAAGGGACTGACATGATGATTGGATTCAGAATTTCTGATGGCAAGATCCTCAAATCCCCAACCTACAGCGATGTGGATCTGACTCGCTTTGTTGAGAAGGCGAAATCCTCATCTCTTTACGAGATGGTAAAAAAATAATTGTAAGTATCTACTTATCATTATATATTACCTGAGCGTGTTTTATTGTCCAAGTTCTTAATTGCTCATTGCAATGGTGGCCTAAGAGCCACCATTTTTTTTACTCCCCTCCTAGCCTTACACACTTCTGATAGATAAACTTGTATAAAATAATATGTATGCACTTACTTATCTTGTGTGAGGTTGATTTTGTCTATCCTACTGAATCGAGACTTTACGAACGGTCAGTTTGCCAGTGGTTCGTATGCCAAAGTGGTTGAAACAGTGCTCAACACTGGCGTTCACGCGGGTGATCGCACCGGAACCGGCACAAAAAGCGTTTCTTATGTCCCTTCCTTCTACATGCTGACGGGCGGCTCTGTTCCACTTATCTCCGGAAAAGCCGTCAATCTGAAGCCGTTACTAGTTGAGCTGGAGTGGTATCTCAAAGGAACGGGCAACATCCAGTTCCTGAAAGACAATGGCGTCAAAATCTGGGATGCCTGGGCTGACGAAAATGGCGATTTAGGCCCGGTCTATGGCAAACAATGGCGTCGGTGGGAAGACACCCGCATCGTGAGCCATAGCGAGTATTTGAGCAAAATCGACACGTTCCGTGTGCGCGGGTACAAGGTCGAGGGGTATCTGGGCGTAAGTGAAGATCGCGTTGTGTTGTCCCGTGAAATCGACCAGCTACAGCGTATCGTTCACACGCTTCGCACCAACCCGACAGATCGTCGCATCCTGCTGAATGCCTGGAATGTTGGTGAACTGGAAGATATGAAGCTGCCGCCATGCCATTTCGTGTTTTCACTGTGGAGTCGCGAGCTGGACTTTGAGACCCGACTGACGATGGCCACCGACATTGGCATTCAGCACAACCGCCACGGCCACGAGTCCATCTACACCCAGATGCTGTGTCTTCTGGAAAGAGATGGCGGCATTACGGAGAACCTGCTGGACGAGCAGGGCATCCCGAAACGCATCCTGAACTCATGCCTGGTGCAGCGCAGCGTCGATACCTTTGTTGGTATGCCGTTCAATATTGCCGGTTACGGCATTCTCACCCACTTCCTCGCGAAGATCACCGGCCACATGGCTGGCGCATTCGTGCATTTTGGCTTTGACGTTCATCTCTACGACAACCACATGGAAGGCGTTGAGGAACTGATGAAGCGCGAGCCGCCCAAAGAGTCCGACCCGGTTGTCATTTTTCCGCATGAATGGGCCGAACTGGACGACTTCAAATGGGAAGGTGTGCAGGTGTGCGGCTACAGCCCTCTTCCGTGGATCAAGGTTCCAGTGGCGGTGTGATATGGCCAGAGGGATGTATGTGTTGTGTGAAATTGAAGGTGTGCTGGCGAGAGCCAGCCATCGCAAAGCAGTGCCTGATGCAGATGCAGGCGCTCTCATTGCCGGTGATGAACTCATCTTCCCCACCAGCCGCATGTTGCGTGGTTTTGCTCGCTCCGGTGCTGAAGTGGTGCTTATCAGTAGTCGTCCGGAAGCGCTTGAAGGCCCAACCAAACGCTGGCTGAAGGACTTCGGCATTGATTATGACTGGCTCCACCTGGTTCCGCGCGGTGTCAGTTTTGAAACCCATATCAAGCGCACGCTGGCAGAGCACAAAGGCGACTTACTTATCGCCGCACTGGTTCATGATCCGCGTCTGCGTTCTGTGCTGGCAGATTCTCACCAGCGACCAACCATCTATGAGGTAAGCCAATGAAGATGATTGCAGCTGTCGGCCGCAACTATGAAATCGGCATTGGCAACGAACTTCCCTGGCGTTGCCCGACCGATCTGAAACTGTTCAAACAACTCACCAAAAACGCCACTGTCGTGATGGGACGTAAGACGATGGAAAGTCTCAAGCGCCCGCTGCCAGAGCGCCATAACCTCGTTTTGACGCGCTCTCGTGGCTATATCCCCAATGGGTTCTACCCCGCTGGCATCGATGACGTTTTGAGACTACCAGATCCGGTCTGGGTGATTGGTGGCGGGCAGATTTACTCGCTCTTTATGCCACACGTAGAAGAGATCTGGCTGTCGCATATTGGCGTGGATGTGCCGGGCGCGGATGCGTTCTTCCCGGCGCCAATGATGCGTTCTTTAGGGTTCGTACCAGTCGAAACGGCTTATACCCAACGTGCAAATGAGGATGAGCCTGGCTTTTTGCAGATCGTATACAGAAGGTCGTAATGGATTACCGGATTGGAATCACTGGCGCACAGGGCAGTGGAAAAACAACCCTGGCAAGGTACATCGATGCGCATTATGGCATTCCGTATGTGGATGCCGGCGTTGGTAAGCTGATGAGCAGTCTGGGGGTGAAGGTTGGCGAGCGTTTGCCCCTTTACGAACGTCTTCAGGTTCAGATGGAGATTGCCAGACACATCGAGATGATCACCCGCGGCGTTGAAGGTTTTGTTATCGACCGCACGCCAGCCGATGTCATGGCTTATACGCTTGACCTGGTCGGCCAGACCAACGAAGACCGCTGCATCGAGCTGGCTCTCGACATTGAGCAGTTTTGCCACAAAGCGGCCATTTCCAACTTCAATGCTATCGCAGGTCTTCGCCCGGGCGTTGAGCTTTCCAGCAAAGATCTCGCGCGTCCCCAGCGAGGATCGCTTGACCGTCTCTATGTTGCTCGAATCGATGCACTTATGTGCGGTGAGCTGACGAAAATCAACACGCTTCCCCAAACCGGCGATCTGCAGGTGTTCGTTATTTCTGAAAAGTGCCGCACGGTTGAAGCGCGAGCTAGATCGGTATTGCGAGTGCTGGACAGAGCCGCTGAAAACATCGAGCGCCGTATAACAGGACGAGTGACCTTCCACTGAATGTTGCTCCCCTGTTGGGCAGTGTGACAATAAGACACGCGAAATGAATCGAGGAAAAACAGAATGATAGACGAACTTCCCCTCTCGGATGAATTAGATCGTAAAGCGATTGAAGCACTGATCCGCATTGCCGACGAACAATCCCGCTCTTTGATGAGTGAACGTGAAGCACGTCTGGCTATCCGCGCAGTGTTTGAGTCCGTTCAAGGGCTTGTTGGGGAAGAGGTTGGCGAAGCCATCAATGTGGCGATGTCGCAGTTCAATGGCGGCACCAAGCGCCCTCTGTTTCCTATGCACCTCAAACTCTCAGGCGGTACGGTTCTGTACGTGTCCGTTTGCCTGGAGACCAACCAAATCCAGATCCTCAACACATCAACGGGCGAATGGCGCGAGCCGGTCGTCTGCGAAAGTGGCGAGGACGCACTGAAAAAGGCTGCTCAGTTTGTGCGTGGCGCACTGCTGAAAGGCGCGAAGAAGCTGTAAGGAGTACGAATGACCACGATTGTCGGTGGCGTCGATATTGAGTCCACAGGGCTGGACTTCACATCCGGCCACAAAATTATCGAAATCGCGATAACCCGTTATGAACTGGAAACCCAGAAGCACATCGACAGCCTTGAGATGCGCTTCAACCCGCGTCGCAGTATCGATCCGAAGGCGCAGGCAGTGCATGGCATTTTACTGGAAGATCTGGCGACGGAACCGCTACTGGCTGACCACGCAGGCAAGATTGCTGCGTACATGGGCGCATGTAGCGCGTTAGTCGCCCATAACGGAGAGGCTTTTGACCTTCCGTTCATTCGCCACGAGTTCGGTAGCTATGGGGTGAAATTGCCAGATATCCCTCTGGTTGACTCCATGCTAGATGGCTTGTGGGCTACCGAGGATGGGAAGCGCCCACGCCTGGAAGAGCTGGCGTTCTCACTTGGGTTCACTTACGACCGTGAGAAGGCTCACAGCGCTCTCTACGATACTGACCTGATGATGCAGTGTTTCTTCAAAGCCCGAGAGAAATACGGCTTCTTCAAACTCCCATTCGAAAGCGCCTGATGGCGCTTTTTCTTTGCCTTCAGTTCTTCTAACTGCCTGTAATTATGACTTTTCCGCCTGATAGGTTTTGCCAGAATACGCTCAACCAAAACGCGGAAACGCACCAACGAAAACATAAGGAGTTAAAAATGAGCGCAGTTACAAACACTGTTAAAAACGATGACCTGGACGAACTGACTGCAATGTTGCAATCTCTCGACGAACCAGTGCAGAAAGCTGCGAAAATGAGCGGTGTCGACGAGATCGACGATCTTCTCTCTGGTCTGGATGATGCAATCGCAAAACCAGTCGAGGCGGTGGCGGATGAAGTCATGAATGCCAGCTCTACCGGCGATCTGAGTAGCGTTCTGGAAGAGCTTGAGATTGAGCACGAATCGGTGAAGGTCGAGGAACCAGAGCGTGACCTTGTTGCGGAGATAGTGAACGAGCCAGCGCCTGAACTTGACGCTCGAAGTACTGAGACTACCGGTACAGATCCAACCCCTTTACCTTCAGTGGCGTCAGAGCCTAAACCTGAAGAAGAGCAGCCAAAACGCCAGAAGGCAAAATCAGAGCGTACCCCGGCCAAACCTCGCTTCACGCTGGAAGGTAAGGACGAATCGTTCTATGCGACAGCCGGTCTGGAAAGTGAGAGCTTTACTGCCGCATTCGAAGGGGCGCCAGTCAAAGCGAAAGACAAGATCTTAAACCTTTTGAACTGGTTTAGTGGTGGGCCGGAAATCAGCGTCTACACGGTAATCGCAATGCGCCATATCCTTGACGCGAACACGGCGACCAGCAATAGCATTAAACTGGCGCTAATGAGCAACCCGGAGAAACCATATCCGCTCAACACCGCTTCGACTCAGGCTGGCCAGATGATGGCTGTGTTTCCAGCTACTGGCATTGCCACCAGGGAAGGTGGAAATCTAACCCTTAATAAAGAGTCGCCGATCGTCAAAAAATTCATAGCGGAGTATTCCATTGGATGATGTTCCCCTACCCGATCTAAAGCCCCCTGACAGCTTTAGGACGCTGGGTAAGCTAATTGCATACCCAGCATCGATAAAACGCGCCAGAGAGCTTCCCGTTTGCGAATCTGGCGCGTTCTTCTTTGTTTGCTATCCGTTTGATTAAATGAAAAAATAGGAAAGTATTTACCTATCAGAGCAAAATAATGATCGCAGCCGAAAAAATCAAAAAGCGAGAGCGTGATGCCTCTCTTCGCGACCTTTGGCGCACACCGCAGTGGTTGTTTGTCGCCATCCAACGTTACATAGGCGTAAAGTTCGATGTGGACGTCGCCTGCAACAAAGATAACGCTCTCCTGCCGAACTTTATCGGTGTTGAGCGCGATGCGCTCAAGTGCTGCTGGGGAGAAGCTGGCACTGTGGCGTTCCTCAACCCGCCCTATTCCAAAATCACCCCCTGGATAGACGCAGCCATTCGCGAGCAGGCGCGTGGAGTGACGACGGTCATGCTGATACCACAATCCCTCGATACGCAGTGGTACGAGCGTGCGGCTGAATGCGCCAACGAAACCGTCATCTTGTCTGGTGGCCGCGTGGCGTTCGTTGAGCCAGATGTTGAATTTGGGCTGGTGGAGGTGAACATCAACCCTGGTGGCAGCATGTTGCTTATCTTCCGTGGCTACTGTCAGGAAGCTGGGCACACCATCAGCAAGATACCGCTGGCGGTGATGAAAAAGCTGGGTGGTTATGATCCTGCCAATGTTGTCAGGAAGAAGAGACCACGTAAAAAGGCAGCGTAAACACCAGTCTGGGAGTTAGTTTGAGAACCTGCTTCCGTATATATAAATAACTAAGTACTAATTATTAATATATACAGACGCAGGCTTTTTAAGACGTAATTTCCAAACAACTCCCAGACCGTTTTACACCTCCAGAACCCACTGGAACCCCTCTCCAGACGCTCTAGAATCGATTTTATGAACCACAGTAAGGAAAACTATCATGGTATACCCGACGAACGTCGTAGCGCTTGTTGAGAGCGATTTTCTGGCCAAAGTACGCGACATGATGAAAGATCGCGATAAGGCTTTCAATCTCTACGAATGGTCGCTCAAATGTCTTCATTCAGGCGAGCACAAAGAGCTGGTGGAGCAGCTGTTAGGGGAACTCATCAATGAGGTGTTTGCCCTGAACGTCCAGCTTCATGGTCGAGAAAATAATCAATCGAAATAATCGGTAAGTACTTACCATTTAAAACGCAAATCGCCAGTGATAAAATCTACCCGCTTTCCGGATTGATTCCGGCAGCTCGACCTGATGGGTGGGGGATAGCGTCACTGGCGTCAGGTTTAAAAAAGCTCACTACCAGCGTAGAACCGGCACCGTTTAGGGGTTGGGGAAGGGGGAACCAAAGTGAGCAGAGAGAAGGGTCACTTTATGATTGTCGAGTCTGGAGTGTTTCGAGAGGTTGAATCCAGTACTCCCCTTCATAAAGTGTGGGAAGATCTCGGTTCTGGGGTGCTGTCATCCATAACTTCCCAAGCCTAAGCTGGCAGTAGACTTAGGTCATAACTTTTCAGGTTATGTTACGACCAGGTTGGTGAGGAAATTTTGTACTCACCTCCCTGGGAGAGTATTACCTGAAAAGACAACCTCTCACTTCGTTCGAGGTGAACTTCACTCACTTCGTTCGTTCAGTTCAGATTTTAATAAAACCTGTTCTGGGAAGTAAGTTTTTATTTTCTAAACATTTTTAATATTTACGCGCGCGAGAGAAAAAAATCGCCCATCGCAATGTCTTCAATGTGCCAAAAGCGGAAGTAGCTAACAACAGCCTGTGTTGATTCACGGGGAACAGGTCACTGGGTTAAACTAATTATGCCCTTTTAGAACCTTTTTTCTTAAGTGAATATATTCTCACATTATTTTCTACTGCCTCAGTCATAAAGTTTATTTTTTGGCTTTTGACATCATGAGAAGAAAATATGAAGGGTGGCTCTTTATTCCTGAAGAATGGCTTGTTATATTAAAAACATCTTTTAGAATCGTAAAAGCTCCTGTAGCCAACGACACTGGGTTTGGTGCACCAATAAAACCTATCAATGATGGCGCAATGTTAAGAAAAAGTTCTTTATTACTTTTCCGCTTATAGGCCTGTATTTTTTGCTCAATATCCGTCAATCCTTCATCCCATACGCGCTCGACAAAATGTTGATTTATCAGTTGTCTCTTATATGGGTCACTTTCTGCTTCTATGTCATACGCAGCTTCACGTAGTACAGAGCGGAAGGCATTAAAACTCGACTCGTAGTCAGTTCTAATTTTGTAGAGTTCGCTTGGAGTAAGTCCCTCTAAAAATGGAACGTCAATAGAGAGTTTAACCCTCTGAACTTCATTCTTTTGATCAAGTTTACGGAGAATCTCTCCATGAAATGGGCAATATGCCCCCAGGGACGCTCTACATGAATGCGCTTGGTTAAGATCAGTAATAAGGTTTTTATAATGAAAGAGAACTGTACGGTTTTTTGCTCCCTGCACCCACCGTTCATAACTTTTTTTTCCGCTATGATTTCCCATGACAAGTTCCATAGACATGGTGCCGTCATCATTATCAATGGCATTTTTTATATGTTGATACATATATCCATTTGTATACGAGCTTTCGCAACCTTTAATTTCCAACATGATTTCATTCGTTAAAGCATTTTTGTTTAATATCCGTATTTTATTTGTATTGCCCAGACGTTCTATATTCTTTACGGATAGTCTATTTTCATACAGACGGGCAACATTAGGGGGGAGATATCGAAATATAAAATTAGCATCAGGGTTATCGTCTAAAATTCCATTAGCTCTCTCCGAATCTTTAATAGAAGATTCGCTTCGTACAAAAACGATAAACTCTCCACGGATAAGATCAAAATTTTCTTTAGCAAACCTGATAAACCTAGCAATTTCCTTCCTGAGATGTTCAGCCTTCTCATTGCTATCGCTTTCAAAAAATTTTTCAAATACGTTTTCTGAAAGATTCACCCTGTATTGTATGCTCAATGAATACAGAATGTCATCAAGAATGACTCTGTCCATTGAAAACAAACCACTCTTATACCTTTCAATATTACGATTCCCCGCCATGTAAACATTCAGCCGAGACTCCTGTACAGAATTTGTTTGTTCGATAATCAGTGAATCTATCCTTTTATTATATTCAGCTAACTCAATTAGCAACTCGTTCAATCCGATATTTTCATATTCCTGATCTAAAAGTCGATCAACCCAAAAAAGGCTTTCTGTGAGGGCATAGAGGTTGTTGTACATACTAGTTCCTTTTTACTAGGCTTCAGTACTGTGTTCCCAAAGTTTGTCAGTGGTTTCACACAGAGTACATATCATTTTACATTTAAATGTACTTCCAAGCATCCTGCTGTTAGTGCCGGATTACAGCATCTATCAACCGTATGTTTGGAAAACAAACTGCGCATAATCCTTGTGAGTTGTGATGTCCGCTTCACGCCCTGAGACATTCGACAAGCTTTTTATGGCTTCAGTAAGGGCGAGTGTCTCGCTTCGAGAGCCAGCAAATATTTCGCTTCGTCATAACAGGTTCTGGCCTTCCAGCAGCGGTAAATGATCCTTATCCATTTGAACGCCAGTGCCCGGATCGCAGACTGATGAGATTTGCCCTTTTCTCTGAGGCCCTGATAATACAGTTTGGCCCAGTATGATGAATTAACCGTCTTGGCAGCCCATTCAACAAAGGTCTGCCTGACGAACTTGGCACATTGCCATCGCCAGTGAACCCAGGATTTTTGGCCGCTTCGTTCGGTCACCGGTGCTATACCTGCGTAGTTTTGAATTTCTTCAGCGCTGTTAAACCGGTCACGGTTATCACCAAGTGCAGCAAGCATCCGTGGGCCCATGCACGGTCCCATGCCCGGAAGTGATTTGAACAGCCCCGCATCTGGCAATGTGTCAAACAGCGTTTCGATTCGTTCGTCATAGGTTTTGATGATTTCACTCACGACTTTAATTTGTGTCGCCAGTGCTGCTGCCATCAAAGCATTAGCCTCTATAACACTCGGGTCTGTAGTCAATGGGATCGCATTATCAATACTCGCAACACGTTGCTCGGTAAGGGCAGTAAGCGAATATCCGCATTGTCGGGTTCAATAGCTTTTATCTTCTGGGGGTAACGCAGCATTAACTCTAATGCCAGCTCGGCATCCTGCGGATCATCTTTAGCGCCGCTGGGCGAGAAGGCTTGCCGATAACGAGCCAGGGACAATGCGTGGACGGGGAAAACGGTGATAAAGGGGTATTTTTGAAGAGCATATACCACGGGGCCCTTCTTCAGTTCGAGAGCTATTGCGATTCTACCTTTTACTTTCTGGTGTAACTCAGTAAGCCAGGCATCAAGCGCTTCTGCTGTATGTTCAATCACATCGAATACGCGTTCACCGTTTTTAAACTGAACACAGACATCGTGTTTTTTATCAGCCCAGTCCAGACCAACGTGCGCAGCAAATTGATTAGTCACAGTCATCACCAACTCCTTTTTATCGGGGATTGGTATGCATTCCACGCTCTTCGAAAGAAATATAGCCAGCAGTTTATCTGCATGCCCTGAGTATTCGTTAGCGAACGTGGAGCACCTACTGGCTCGAAAGAAAAGCGGCGATCATCACATGATTCTCGCTCAATATTCGTAACCAGTAAGCGCATACCCTGAATCACTTCAAAGTGTAATTCTCAGGGTACGAATGACTATACCTCGCTCAAAGCCGACTTAATGTGTGATCGCCTGTCGAAGATCGCCGTCTACTCCGCAGCTGATATGCCTCACAAGCGTGATATTGGATTTTTGTCACAAAATGATAGGTAAGTATTTACCTATCATTTTAAATCAGGTATCTTACCGTTCGTCAGGATGACGAAGTACCGGTTAGGTACTGTTCCAGGATGGAACGCCAAAAGGCGGCTGGCCAAGCCAGCCGCAACTCTTTCTGACACTGAATGGAATCCAAATGGCACGTCAAACGCCTTTCACTTCTTTCAATAAACGTCCCCGTTCAATTCGCCTGGTTCTGGCCGAGCTGTTTAGCGGTCGTGTTTCTGCACGCCTTGCGGAACTGGAAGAACGAGTGTTTGAGCTGGAGAAGCGCATTGATGCGCAAGCTACCGCCATAGCAAATCTGGGTGCGACAGTAGGCATGGAGAAGGTGCGTGATTCCGTCGCCTCTCGTGTGTTGCGTGAATCCCAGACGCACAAGGACAGTTCTCATGGAAAATTTTCAACGAATTCGACTGAAGCCAATGGCCTACGGAGTAATTTTAGCAACCCTGGCAGCGGTAGCCGTACCAGCCGGTCAGAGTCTGTTGATACCGGACACAACTACTTCCACCACAACCTTGCAGACGACACCCCTGCCAGAACGACCTCCTGTCTCTCTGGATGGGATGCTGTTGGACACGATTCCAACTCGACCTGCAACTCCGGATCTTCCTTCTGCTGTGACTGAGGCTATTGCATGAAATGGACCTTCCGGAAAGTCACCGCGATGATTGTTGGCCTCGCCATTTTTCTACTTGGTGGCTGGATCATGAATCTGGTGAAACTCGTGAACGGTGGTGATCTTCAGTTTGATGCCGGAATGACACTTGCGCGTGTCGTGGGAATTTTCGTTGTTCCGGTGGGCAGCATTCTCGGGTTCTTTTGATGCCGAATCCATTTTCGGCACTGTTAAAACAAATTGTTTAGCCAATTAACCAATGAGAGTTAACAACAAGGGCCACTGACGGCCCTTTTTACACTGAATGGAGAATGTATGTTTGAGATGACTACTTTATCGATTCCCGGTGTGCTCCCGGACAGACCATTGATGTCCTCAAAAGAAATCTCAAAGCTGACCGGTAAACGACACAGCGACATTCTTCGCGACATCCGTAGCGTGCTGAATGAGCTGTATGCCGACGATTACCATAACGCAAAATTGCGTTATGAGAAAAATCAGTTGCTTACAATTGTTGAAGGCATTGTTGTCAACATCGATTACCGGGGAATGGAAGGCGAGTACATGCTCGACCGAAAGCATACCGATGTTCTCATTACCGGCTACTCGTTGAAGTACCGCGCTGCTGTCATTGAGCGCTGGCATGAGCTGGAAATGAGTGTTTCAAGCGGGGCGCTTTACGGTGCCTACCCCAGCATCCCGGAAACCTTTTCAGAAGCACTTCGACTGGCAGCCGATCTTGAAGAACAGCGTGCTGATCTTGAGCGCAAGCTGTCGGTGGCAAGGCCAAAAGCCATTCTCATGGACACCATTTGCGGCACTGCTGATGAGCTTTATGGGCTGAATGAAGCTGGTCGCATTCTCGGAACGTCCGGGGCTGTTCTGGGTGCGCTGATGGACTCGCTGGGTGATGTGTACGTTAAGCGCAAATACACCACTGTTAACCGCCAGTTCCTCAAGATCTTCATTGACCGCGGATATGGCAAAAACGTTGTCATCGGAAACGGACGCAACCAGGCCAAGTTCACCTTTAAAGGACTTTGCTTTGCTGCCGTGAAGCTAATTGCTGCCGGGAAAACTACCGCCAGCGCCATTGAGTATGAGCCGTGTCGTGAGCATGTCGAACGTGAAATGAAGGAATCCAAACGTCTTCATTAACCGTCAGTGTGGGCGTCCGCCTTTACGTAGCGTTTGCCCACCTTTTCAGTCACGCCACAATAACGCCATCGAGAAAACAACTTGTTTAAAAACATAAGGAAAAAACACATGTGCGAAAAATGCAAAAAAACTAATGCCAAAGTTGAAAACGTGATTAAAAAAGTTGGTGCGGCCGAACTGGTTGAGATCATGGGTCTTGTGGTTGGTCATGAAGACGACGCCTCCCCTATCGACCGCCTTTTCAGCGTTCTCAAGTTCTCAAGCATGATTGATGATCCGATTGAAATTGTGATGCTGGCGCGTCATTTCGGCGAAGCGTATCTGGAAGAGAAAGAACGCGCCGACAAACTTCAGGCAACTCTGGAAATGGTAAGCAAGCCGAAGTGCTCACCGGATTCAGTCAAGGCAGATGAAACCAACGCCAGCAAAGATCGCGAAATCGCCGGACTGAAGTCTTCTCTGGCGATGTTGCTGGCCGCCTTCAAACTGATGTCTTCCCAGGCTGGGTTCAAAATGCCTGATCTGAACAGCGACGATCCGATGGCCGTTCGCCAGCTGCTGGGGGCAATGGCCGACCAGCTTGACGACACCAAGAGCCGTCTTGAAGACATGATGCGCGAGCTGACCCATCGCCACGACCTGAACAAACAGCCGCACAAAACGCAGCACGTACACCACTAATTTCTCACCTGCCGACAGGGGGCGAAAGCCCCCTTTTTTACGCCTTAAATCAGCTGCAACGCCTGTGAATGCTGCTTTTACGCCTTTTCAACTTTGGGGGAATAACACCAACAAGAAAACAATTTGTTTAATGGTGCAATCATGAATACAGCCCTTTCCATCATTGACGCTATCACCCCAAACACTGATATCGACTACCGGCAGGAAATGAACGTCATCCACGAAATTGTGGCCGAGTGCGAGAAAGAGATCGCATTCATGCATCAGGTTCACGACTTCGTTTATGGCGACGAACGCCACTGGAATAAGTGTTTAAGATTTGTACTACGTACATTGGAGGTGGAAATTATTTGGTAGGGATATAAGATCATATCCCTAAGCTCTTTTAAGAAAAAACTGCTTAATAACCTAATGTAATTTAAATCCTTCCTCCAACCCCTTTAAATTTTTCGATAAACGCCCCAATTTTTTGGAATACGGTCTGCTTTTTCGTTTTGTACTGAGGATTCAGTGGACTGAGTTTTGGTAGCGTCTCATTTAACTCCGTTCCATTTTCGGTAGCATATTCCCGTTTGAGTGATGTACGGATATAGCGCCTTGCCGCCTCTTCATTGAGGTTTTCTTCCTTAATCAACGCTTCCGCTTCCCGCTGCTGTTCACGCTGAGCATAGGTAAAGAATGCATCAATGATACTGGCTTTATCCGGCATATCATCAAGGTTAGTTTGCTGAATAAAGTCAACAATCAGACCTTCTTTGGCACGGTTGCCCAGACTTGAGCGGATTAAGCGCCTGACCTCTTCAGTCAGGGCTTCTTTACCCTTTTTCTCTCTGTTGTGGTCGAAAATCAGGCCAAGAATGTAGTCCAGGTTAATTTCCTGCGACTTGAGCAGGTCAATTTCAAACACCACGTCATCCCAGTCTGTGGTTGATTTATCCCTGTCGTTTGCTGCTTTTTCGCGTCGCTGCCAGTCCCGGATATCATTGTATGCTGAGCGATAATCCTGAACTTTACGTTCTGCCGGGAGACGAATGGTTTGTAATTCAGCAAATTTTTCATCATCCACATAGTGCTCTGCTTTAAAGGTTTCTACCGCTTCCGGGTCACTAGTATCAACCTTCTGCAGGGCTTTCAGCGTGGCAAATTCATCGTAGTTTTGCAGGATGTTTTCTGCCCGCAGATATTCACCAAACAGTTTGACGAAGGCTTTTTTCTCTTTTTCACTGTCGATACTGGCCGGGTCAGGGAAGCGCTGCTCCAGCTCCGAAACAACAGCCATAAAACCTCGTTTAGCTTCGCCGGTTGCCGCATCGGTAAAGCCCTGCATGTACTCTTCGTAGCTTTTTTCCAGTACCACATTCTTGGTGTTTTTGTCGCCAAAAAGTGTGATGGCATCAATGGTCGGACGCTCCAGGTCCCTGAACGTCACGATATTGCCGAAGGTTTTGGTTGCATCATAGATACGGTTGGTGCGGGAAAATGCCTGCATCAGGCCGTGATAACGCAGGTTTTTGTCAACAAACAGAGTGTTCAGTGTCGGAGCATCAAAGCCGGTTAAGAACATTCCCACCACGATGAGAAGGTCGATATCCTGATTTTTCACTCGTTGAGCTAAATCGCGGTAGTAGTTCTGGAAGCCGTTACTGTCGGTACTGAAATTGGTTTTAAAGTGGTTGTTATAGTCATCAATGGCTGAATCCAGGAATTCCTTTGCGCTGCTGTTCATTGCGCTGGTATCAAAGCTTTCGTCGGTAATATCACCAATAGCGCTTTGCTCTTCATTTGCAGCAAAGGAGAAGATGGTTGCCACCCGAAGGCATTTATAGCTGCCAGATTTCTTCTCTGCTTCTTCCTGTAGCATTTTAAACGTCGTGTAATAAGCTTTTGCCGCGTCCACGCTGCTAACTGCTAACATGGCGTTAAAGCCCTTGGCTCCCGGGAAGGTTCGGTGCGTTTTCTGACGGAAGTTATTGAGAATGTATTGCGTTATTTCCTGGATACGCAGCGGGTGCAAAAAAGCCTGTTGGTTTTCAGCCGCGCTGAGTTTTTTCTCGTCTGTTTCCGTTTCAAGAGACTTAAAGTGTGGGCGGACATCGTTATAGTCCACCTTAAACTTCAGCACTTTTTCATCACGAATCGCATCAGTAATTACGTAAGAATGTAATTCACGCCCGAATACGCTGGCGGTGGTTTCTGCTCCCAACGCGTTTTCCGGGAAAATAGGCGTACCGGTAAAACCAAACTGATAAAAGCGTCTGAATTTCTTTTTGAGGTTTTTCTGGGCCTCACCAAACTGGCTGCGGTGACACTCATCAAAGATAAACACCACCTGCTGTTGGTAGACGGGCAGGTCAGCTTCAGATTTCATCAGGTTATTGAGTTTCTGAATGGTTGTGACGATGATTTTGTTATCGTCTTTATCCAGGTTTCTTCTGAGGCCTGCTGTATTATCCGAACCATTGACACTGTCCGGAGAGAAGCGCTGATACTCCTTCATGGTCTGGTAATCGAGGTCTTTCCTGTCGACCACGAAGAAGACTTTATCGATAAAGTCCAGCTCAGTAGCCAGACGTGCGGCCTTAAAGCTGGTCAGGGTTTTTCCTGACCCTGTGGTATGCCAGATAAATCCACCGCTTTCGGGTTTTGACCAGTTCTTCGCTTTAAAAGAGCTGTTGATTTTCCAGAGAATGCGCTCGGTGGCGGCAATCTGATAGGGGCGCATGACGAGCAGCGTCTGGCTGCTGTCAAACACGCTGTAATTAAACAGAACATTCAGCAGAGTATGCTTCTGGAAGAAAGTGGCGGTAAAGTCCTTCAGGTCCTTAATCAGAGTGTTATCCGATTTTGCCCAGTTCATGGTGAAATCAAAGCTATTTTTATCCCGTTTAGTGGTACTGGCAAAGTACCGGGTATCAGTCCCGTTGGAAATCACGAAGAGTTGCAGGTATTTAAACAGGGAGTTATCGCTGTTAAAGCTTTCCTTGCTGTAACGGTGTATCTGGTTAAAGGCTTCACGAATCGCCACGCCACGCTTTTTGAGTTCGATTTGCACCAGCGGAAGGCCGTTGACCAGAATGGTGACGTCATAACGGTTAGCGTGTGAGCCAGTCTGCTCAAACTGCTGAATGACCTGCACCTTATTGCGCAGCAGGTTCTTTTTATCTATCAGATAGATGTTTTCCAGACGACCGTCATCAAACGTGAAATCACAGATATAGTCGATATGGATTTTACGGGTTTTGTCCAGGCTGCTGTCACTGGGGCTATCGAGATACTGCTCTGCGAAACGCCGCCATTCACTTTCGTTAAACTCCACACCATTAAGACGCTGAAGCTGGTCCCGCACATTCGCCAGCATCGCAGTCGGTGACTTAAAGGATATAAACTCATAGCCCTGATTAAGAAGGTTCTGAATCAGTTCCCGCTCAAGGTCCAATTCGCTCTGGTAGCTGTCACCGGTATCCATAACTTTTGTGTATTTATCAAGGACGATAAAGTTATTGGATTCAGCAATGGTGTGTGTCTGTTGTGTCATGGTGCATCCTGTGCGTCATCTGGCAAAGTCCGGAAGGGTATCAGAAGCATCTTCCGGCATTCATAAAACCTGATACCGGGCGGGTGAGAACAAACCCTGCCGGTATCAATGGTCCGTCAGTTGCTAGTTGTTTCGTGCTTCGGGAAGCTGAACAACAAGTCGCGATAGTACTCGTATTGCTTCTGGCGTAGTTCTATTTCACGGGGTAAGCCTTCGGTGATAGAGCTTGTTAATGTGTCGAATTTATCGAGTATATTGACGATACGTAATTGTTCATTAAGCGATTTTTCAGGGTTTTCTGCAAAAGGGACCGGGATTTTTATATTTTTAACAATCTGCGCATTTATGTTCGTCTGGGAGCCAGTCCCAAGTGACTTAATATATGCGTACTGACTGCATAAGAAATGAAACACATATCTGTAATGTACAATTTCTTCGTCAAGTTGAATATTTGCGCATGCTTGATTAGTTGTCATTGGGATTTTATTAATGCCAATTTTACCAACAGTTGCTCCATACATAGCAATTATGATGCAATCCTTTGGTATCCATTTCGCGCTTGAGGTTTTCAAACCTTCTTCGGTGATTTTTATCTCCGTGTCCCATATCTCCCTAAAATCCACTTCTTGGGTTCTCAGCCAAGGGATAGTGCCATCATAATATTCAGTCACCCCAGTTTTTGGGGTTCCTCCGGATGAAATTTTTCTCGAAATTTCCCCCAATGTTTTCCACGCAACGTTACCCTCTTTGAAACTCAGTAATTGATCGCGATAGTAGTTGTACTGATTTTTTCGCATGGTAAGCTCAGCTGTAAGCTCAGCTGTAAGCTCAGCTGTAAGAGCAGTAAATTTATCCAGAATTCGGACGATTTCAGACTGGATGGTCAGAGACTTTTCTGGATTGTTTGAACTGGGAATTGGAATTTTAATTTTAGATAAATCGCCACTGGAAACCCGTCGGACTTTAGCTCCAGTAATATATTTCATTTTTTGTGTTTGAAATATTTCGGACTGGAAAAAATAGGCGAGATATTTAACATTTTGCTCGTGGCGAAATAACATCATATCTCCGGAAATAGCAACGTTATCGCCAAGCCAGGCTAAAGGTTTTACTACATCTTCATCGTTTTCTGATGTTGTTGCTAGCAATAAGTCATTTTTTTGAGCCTTTCTCAGCTTATTGGCTAGTTCTGGAAGCACGTAAGTAAATGTTTTATCAGCTGATAACCCATACCTTGTATAAATCTGACCGTAATGTATTGCTGGAAAACCACTTTCAACGAAATCTTTTTTCTGTAGTCCATTGCCACGTATGAAATCGCCAAGCTCTCCCAGTGACAACCATTCAACATCAACTCCATCCAGCAATTTGTTCAGAAAGTTCAACCCACTCATGATTGCGCCTCGTCACCTTCAATCTTTGCCACAATTGAGTCGATATCCTTACGTAACTGTTCGATTTTGCCGACGGTGATTTTTAGCTCGGCATTCAGTTTGGAAATATCAATTATTTCGCGAGTATTCAAGGCTTCGACGTAGCTGCTGACTGACAGGTTATAGTTATTGGCAGCAACTGTTTCTTGAGGTACGGTTTTCGCCAAATGGTCAACGTCTGTTTTGCTGGCAAAGACCTGCATAATCTGTTCAATATGACCATCAGTCAGGATATTGTTATTGGTTTCTTTCTTAAACAACCCGCTGGCGTCAATAAACTGAACACTTGTGTCGGTTTTGTGCTTGGACAACACTAGTATGTTAACGGCAATGGTGGTGCCGAAGAACAGATTTGGTGCCAGAGAAATCACCGTTTCAACATAGTTGTTGTCGACCAGGTACTGGCGGATTTTCTGCTCTGCTCCGCCACGGTAGAAAATACCGGGGAAGCAAACTATTGCTGCACGCCCTTTAGCTGACAGGTAGTTTAGTGCATGTAGCACAAACGCAAAGTCAGCTTTTGATTTCGGGGCCAGTACGCCAGCAGGAGCAAAACGCTCATCGTTAATCAGGGTCGGGTCATCACTACCAATCCACTTAACCGAGTACGGTGGGTTAGAGACAATAGCATCAAACGGTTTTTCATCGCCAAAGTGAGGCTCAGTCAGGGTATTCCCCAGTCTGATATCAAATTTGTCGTAGTTGATGTTGTGCAGGAACATGTTCATACGCGCCAGGTTAAAGGTTGTATGATTTATCTCCTGACCATAAAAACCGTCTTCAATGATATGGTTATCAAAGTGCTTCTTCGCCTGAAGCAGCAGTGAGCCAGAGCCTGCAGCAGGGTCATAGATTTTGTTGACATGAGTCTGACCGTGCATCGCAAGCTGAGCAATCAGCTTAGAGACGTGCTGAGGTGTGAAGAACTCCCCTCCAGACTTACCGGCATTCGCCGCATAGTTTGAAATCAGGAACTCGTAGGCATCACCGAAAAGGTCAATCTGGTGCTCATTAAAATCCCCGAGCTTTAGCCCCTCAACGCCTTTCAGAACGGCAGCAAGACGGCTGTTTTTGTCTTTGACGGTGTTACCCAGTCGATTGCTGGTCGTATCGAAATCGGCAAAGAGGCCTTTGATGTCGGCCTCGGACGGATAGCCGTAGGCAGAGCTTTCAATAGCGACGAAGATACTGTTTAAATCAGCATTCAGCCTGTCGTTGGTGTTCGCTTTAGCGGCAACGTTGCAGAACAGCTGGCTCGGGTAAATGAAATAGCCTTTAGTCCTGATGACATCGTCTTTGATGTCATCAGTAATGATGCTGTCATCAAGTGCTGCATAATGTATGCTCTCATCCCCTGCTTCCATGTAGCTGGAAAAATTCTCACTGATGAAGCGGTAGAAAAGTGCACCGATTACATACTGTTTAAAATCCCATCCGTCTACGGAGCCTCTGACATCATTGGCAATGGCCCAGATTTGACGGTGTAGCTCGGCACGCTGCTGAAGGCTTGTCATTTTGTATCCTGTTGTATGATTCTTAACTACTTTTATTGGCCCAATTTTATCGCAATTTCATATTGATGACAGGTTTTGTATGTCATGCGTTGCACTGAGAGTTCGTTTGCCCGGTTGTGTAGCCAACGTTCTTTCAGTCAGGCCAGTAGAAACGTTGCGCTGACGATAAATACTGAAGCCCCAACACTATCTGGGCTGAACGTTCAGTCGGTGAGAATTTCTTCATCCGTATCCATTGTGGATGGTGATGAATCTATTTTTGTTGTAAGAAGCACCCGATTCAGTAGTCTTTGCTTCAGGGCGCTTCTTCGCTGATTGTAGAAATCAGGGAAGCGACTGAACTCAATATTCTCATCTGAAACTAACAGCATTGATGGTGTATAGTTGTTTGATACATGAGATAGCCATTGTTTCAGGGAAGTGTTTTTCGTTCGGGTAGACTTGCATTGCGGATGCACAAAGTGATGAAACCTGTCTTGCTATGTTTTTACCAAAGTTAACAAGAAGTCCATGCTTTATCTTCTCGCTATCTGTTATGTCTGCCAGGTCATTACCAAACGTTACGCTGGCAGCTTTGTGACGCGTGATTTGGGGGGATGAAGCGTGGCTACGCGTACAGACTCCCAGACGACAGACTAATCAACGCGTTGACATTGGCGGTCACTAATTGAGGATTTCTATAAGAACTCGTTGATCGCCCCTCTTCCCTACCCGCCAACCTCATATACTCCAGGTGCGGCAAGGCTTTTACGCACATAACACCCACAAGAAAACAAATAAATAACACATCAATGAAAAGTCAACGCTTTACCCTGATTTGGTCTGAAAAGTTGATGTTTTCGCACGCCATCTCTTATACCCAAATTCCTGCGCACCAGAATCCATCTCCCTGCGACCAAAACGTCAAAAACGACTCGTGATACCACCCAAAAGCAGACACGCTCAGAAGCGCTCCCGTTGCGTTATGTTGGACATCTAAACAAGTTGTTTTCAGGCACAAGAAAACAAGTTAACCACACCCACAGGAAACCCAGAGACGCCATTACCTACAATCCCGGAAACACCCACCTCTTCCTGTCAGGCTACCGAAAAGACCCACCTCTTTGCCCCAGGCTACAGAGCACCCACCTAATCTCCCCAGGCAACCGTGAACGCAGCTCGCGCACGCAAACCCCTATATGCCATTACCCAATACACGGAGAAGAACAGCCAGAACGAAACCCCGGACAAACCCAGACCAGAACAGGAACCGTCGCAATCTCCTTTACCCACCATTACCCCGAAAGAGAGCGCAAATTCCTGAATAGCAGGAAACGCCATTACTTCATATGCGGAGAACAATAAAAGCGCCCTACTGCCATTACCCACACTTCCACCATTTCACGTAAACGAAGAGAAAAGTGCACCTGCCATTACTCCATACACGGAGAAGAACACTCACCAAAACGACGAGAGCAACCCAGACGAAAACACAGAGAAGAGCCATCTCAAGAACAACGAAACCACATACGCCGGTAGAGAGAACAAACCGCCCATTTCACCTAAAGGAATACTCGCCGTACAGAGCGTTATCAGGGGGAAGGTATATGCCCCCATAAGAGGGAAAATCCGCAGAGATTTAACTGGAGGTATAAGTGGGAAGGGGAAGAGAGTTATCGCTACTTTCTCCGTAGAAATTCAAGCCATAGTTTTCATCCCCCGTAACGTCCCTATCCACCCCTTCGGTCAGCCTTCGGGCCATCCAGGGAAAAGGTCATGTCCCTTTTCAGGAACGGGAGCGTCGCCGCAGGGAAAAGGCTGGAGGTTTTCAGGGAAACGGTGGGAATCCCGCTATACGAACCGGGAAAAGGCTGGCTGCCGGTCGGGAAACGGGTACATCCCGGTTCAGAGCGAGGGACGGCTGCGGGAGCATGCCTTTTCCTCATTCACCTGAATAGTGCGGGAATTGGTGAATCCCGCAGTTGAGCGTTGGAACCAGATCAGCTTCGCACGCTCATATCGGGAAGCCAGATCTAGTGTAAAGGGTTACGGGTTTTGGTGGTGAAATCGCCGAGGACGTTTATTCGAAAATCTCACTGCCCTGATTCGCATCGTCCCTGTTGTCCCACAAATCATCGAGCGCCTCTTCTCTTGTCCCGAAGGGGCCGGAGACGACAGGTGCGTTTGAACTGGTATCGTCCAGCTCTGTGTAAATCTGACCGTTAACCAAAATGACGCGTCCGACAGCGATGCCGCCATGTAGCAACTCGCCTCTTTCGGCGTCGATGCTGAAGTACCCGTCTGTGTAGTCTTTAGTGCTCATCACATTCCCTCTGAGTTAGCCAGATACATACATAGCAATAAATCGGCACAAGCACATCAGCCTTTAAGGAATTCTTTTTCCCCGATTTCTTATTGCGATAATAACACCAACAAGAAAACAACGTGTTTAGACAATGGAGAAACACATGTACAAGCATCTGAATATCAGCATCACCCTCTGTGGCGAGGAAGAGTCCCCCGAGTGTGAGATCTCCCTCGATGACGTTATCCGTTCCCAGGATGTTGCTGGTCGCGTGGCGACGCTCATCTCTGAAGGATATAGAAAAGGGACGTTTGATTTCCATATCGAGGACAACCCAATGTCCGTCGCGTGGAACTGCACGACGTCAGAAACGAAGTTAGGGTGAAGAGATGATTAAGATGCCTGTGATGGTTGAGGTGTGGGGCGTGGATTCACTGGCTGAGTGTCTGGATGCTGTGGGGCCGGAGTTGTACCGCAAGTTGTGGTCTTTCGTCCCGGCTGAAGGGGAATCACCCAAAGGGAAGGATATCTGGCATCTGCTCAGTGAAGATGAACAGCGGGAGCTGGTGGACGCGGTACACATCGAGTTCCCGGACGACGAAGATTAAGAGTGAGACCACCAGCACGGTGGCTTTTTGCTGTTTGCAACCTCCGGGGCAGCGCAGCACCGTAACGCTATGCTTTGTAGCCGTTTTCTCGCTGGTATTATTTACACCAACAAGAAAACAAGTTGTTTACGGAGTGAATTATGAAAAACGCGATGATCACCAAACTGAGCGCGGGCCAGCCACGTAAAGAAAAACCAACCGTAATGAGCCAGCTGACCCTGCTCGATATCATCGCCAACGGCACTGCTATTCGCCTGTTCAAAGAGACGCTGGTCTCGTTCGACAATGGTTCCCGCACGCGTTACGTAATGAGTGTGCGTCGCCAGAGTGGAAGAGGGTGGATGGCAAAACAGATCATCTGGCCGGAAGGAGAGCTGGAACAGGCGCTACTGGAAGCGAACAAAGTAGCCCAGCAAGAAATCCAGCGTGCCTCTCTCCTGGCGACAGCCTGACATGTGCAAAAGCGATTAGTCGTCCCTACGACAGCCCCGTCCATCCTTCGGGGCTTTTTTGCTTACCTGTATTGTAAGTGCTTACCTACGACAATAATATAATCAGGTCAACAACAGGGAGACCAAAAATGACTGTAATTCGTGAAAACCTGGTTCTTGATTTGTACTATGCGTCAGAAACAACCTCAGGCGGAAAAGTTGCAAAACTGACCGCTATTCTGCGTGACAGCACGAACGGGACTGAAGTGCTCACCACCACCCTGATCCGCACCGGGACAGAAGAGGATGGGGTGTACACCGTAGGCTTCCAGAGCATCAGCAACGCATCCGAACCAATGCTGCTGAAACTGGAAACGTATTTCCGCGGCGTAAACAAAGAGATGTTTGAGAAGATGATGGTGAAAGCAGACGAGCTGTACACCTCCTACTTGAACCCGAGCAACACCTGGCTTGGACAATACGGTCTGCGCATCGTGTCCAACGAACCGGTTGAAAACTACATCCCGGAAAGCGTATTCGCTTAATCCCTCCAATGGCGCGTACCCCGCGCCATTTTCTTATTCCCGATAACAAAATGTTTTTTGCCTTATCCACATTGCGATAATTACACCAACAAGAAAACAAGATGTTTACGCATGGAGGATATGCACATGACCGATTTCACCATCTCCCCTAAAGCTGAAAACGTATGGCTGGAATCCTGGCTCGACCTGTCGCCGGAAGAGCAGCAGGAAATGGATCACGTTGAACAGGACGAACAATGTGATGCCCGTTTCTTCCGCTTTGAGGACAGCGTTTATGACATTGCCGACTTCATGCGCGATGACCGCTTCCCGGACTGGCACGCAGGCTACCCACTAAATGCCTTCGCCATGCTGATGATCCGCGTGGATGGCTCCGGCGATACCATCGACGTCGGTTTGCTCCACTAAGAGAACGAGGCCACCCACGCTGGTGGCCTTAAATGACCATCCTGTTTCCCGCAGGCTAAAAACACCCACCTCTTGCCGCCAGGCTACCGAACAACTCTCCGACTCCCTGCCGGCCACCAGCTGCCGGAACAGAACGCTTGGACACCTTATGCGCGTAGCGATAATTAAACCAACAAGAAAACAAGTTGTTTAAAGGATTGATGATATGAATTTTATCGCTACTGTTAACACCCCTGCGCATGGCCATATTTCTGTGACGTTCTCTGATAACGAGAAAAGCGTGCTGGGCGCCTGGCGTGACAATGTAGCCATCGAGCTGTCCGGGAAAGAGAAACAGCAGATCACCAATGACATTATCTGCAACCGTCGCCATAAGCGCGTATTTGAGAAAGCGTATGTCTCCACCTCGGGATTTGGCGTATTCATCTTCGCGGTACGCAGCGGTCGCTTCTGCCAGTCAAAACTCATCGAGTTCGCCACGCAGATCGCGCTATGGGTTAAAACAGAATCCGGGTTCGACTTCAGCGAACAGGAAGCAGTGGGGGAGGGAATGCGCATCGCCAACAACGCCATCAAGTGCAAAAACGTCATCTATGAAGCAGGAATCGACTCGTGGAGTATCTCGTGCGGGGACTACGTGAAAGAGGTGTACGGAAAGAACCGCATTCACATCCTGGCTGGCAAGTAAGAGGGGAGGGGCTGGAAACGCCCCTTTCTTTTCGTCCACCAGCTGCCGCAGGGATATTCAGAAACGGCCAGAGGGCTGTCCGGGGAACCGAAGGGAAACGGCCAGGGAATTTTCGGGAAACGGCTGGGTTTGCCTTTATGTAGAAAACAGAGCGGGAGAAGCCCAGAATCCTGCCAGAAAATATCGCAGGGGCGCTGGGGTAGCGCTGGTGGGGTTTCAGCCCCTGAGCCATCCAGATAGCTTTCGCTATGTGATTATGTGAATCCGTGGGTAAACCACTGCAAGCGCGTACACGTCACGCCAACGTGCCAATGATACGCGAGCGCCCACGGATCATGCCAATATTGCCGACACGTCCCGAAGGATAGCGCGGATCACGTCGCCAGATATCGCCAGACGATCACGCCCACGACACGAAAAAATAAGCCACGCGCTAAAACGCTGTAAAACGCGCTATAACGTGTTTTTTATTGTGGGTAATGGGCATGTACCACCACACATAAAAACGCGTTAAATTGGCGCGTTTATGGCGCTTATTTTGGGTCTGTTTTGGCTGACTTCAGACAATAAAAAACGCGCCAACAATGGCGCGTTATGGTGTGCGGATCTTGAAACGAAAAAAGCGCCCACTATGGGCGCTATTGCTTAAATGCTGTTTTGTAGTTTTCCGATCATTTCAGACAAGCGCAAATATTCACGTTTGCGTTTACAGTCTCTTTTGCTGTTAAGCAAATCAGAAAACGTAAAATTTAATTTGTCACGTTGCGCTTTTAAGTCGTCGATTAATTCAAGTTTATAAGCGCGATATTTTGCGCGATACTCCGCGCGGATCTGGTCATAACTAATCATGATTTTTATCCTTAAAACTAGCGCCCATAGTGGGCGCTATATCCATCTAATTACGCTTTGAAAGCATCAGCCAGATAGTTATAAAAATCATTCTTGATAAAGCGATATTGTTGCGATCCGTTTTTCGCTGCGCCCATTCCTTTGATCTTCTCGACCAGTCCGAGACGCTCGCAAAGATTGATCAGCTGGTTGGCTTGAGTGTAGCCAGCGTCCAATTTAATTTCGTTGGCTTTTTTCGCTTCATTCATCAAATCGAAAACAGCGCCATTTGTGAATGTTTCTAATTCATCATTAATCATTTCGATTAATGCGAATACGCGAGATCCGGACATATCAGCGACGGAATAAACGCATTTACCAGACTTGATAGATTTAACCAGATAAACCAATTTTTCGAGTGAATAGCTATTGGTCATAGCTTCGCGGAAAAACACTTCTGGCGCTTGTTTGCTTGCTTTAATCGCGTAGTAAAAGACACCAGCTAATTTCTCATCATTAACAGCGTTTAAAACGTTGTTGGTGAAGTATGCAAGTTTGGTAGTCGCTGCAAGCATGTTAGCTTTATCTGCTTTTGTGTGCGTACCATTCTGATAATGATTGTTATAAGTCTGAGTAGCATTATTGGCTGCAACTTGTAATTCATTAGCGATAACTACAGCAGCGTCGATGATGGATTTTTTAGAGATAGCAACGTTAGACATGATATTAATCCTTATGTAATATTGATAACTTAATTTGTTATTTGTTTATCGTTAGCGTGTTCGCTTTCGATGTGACTAATTATCGATATACAGAAATTAAAATCAAGAGTTTTTTACACGGGAACGAAAAAAAAATTTTCTTCAACAAAAATCAAAGTCTTAGAAATAAATCGCGTTTTCTCGAAGGTGTTGCCTAAATAAATTCCCTATTCGGTCATTCACCCTTATATATTTAAAGTGGAATAGGGATTAGGGGAAATAAATATAACGGGAAGTGACACATAAAATAATAACCGGACTTAGCCGGTTATTACCCTTATAGATTTAAAACGGTAAAATCCGTTCGACCCAATCGAACATGACGACTGTCTTCCGACCGTCCCCCATGTTGAGCGTGACCTGGCAAGCGTCAACGCCTGAAGACACACCCTCAATTTCACGGCCATCCGCCATGTAGACCCTTATAGACTTCTGCATCTCATGAGCCTGGCGACAAATTTTGAAGAAATCACGGCGAGATGGCCGATTGTCCACATAGTCTGGGTGTACCGTTGTCCGACCCGTGAAATCGTGCGCAATGCTTTCTGTCACACCTGATTCAATCGTACTGATTCGCTCAAGTGGGAGCCTTATACGATTTTCTTTGTCGAACGGGGCAGGGCAAAGATCGACTTTGTTGCGCGACGACATGAGACCCTGAACGTACATGCAGAACACCTGACCATCTTCCATCGTGACCCTTACAGGAATGAGAGACTTACGCCAGAACATCAGCGCCTTCTCCACGTTGGTGTAATCGCGCGGCCAGACTTCTGCAGGAATCCCGTAGGTGATGTCAGTAATATTCGTCATATCGTCACAGTGTCGTTGGTAGGATATCGATGTCACCTGCGTTGCTGGTGAACACCCGGAAGACTTTCGTCTCGCCAGCTTTGGTGAAGGTCTCGCGTTCCTGACGAGCAGGGTTCAGTGCGCACAGCCCGGCGCCTTCCAGTGAAGCGCCAACAATCCATTGCCCGGCATCAAGATGGAACGTCGCTTTTTCACCGGTCTCAAGTTTCGCAACCGTCTCACCATTGATGAAGATGGATGCGTCACAGCCCGCACCTATCATACCTTTGTCCCTCATAACCACCAGCGTGGTTGGTGCAGACGTCTGGTATTTGAAAACTCTGGCCTGCGGAGCCGGTTTTGCATCAGCTACAGACACAGGGCGGGATGAACATGCACTCAGGAGTAAAACGGGGATGGTAATCAGTGGAAGTAGAACGTGTTTCATGGCTTGAACTAAATCCTTATCACTCAACGAACAAGGCGTCTTGCGACGCCCTTAATGCTTAATCGAGACGTTTGAGAATATCGGCCAGATCTTCTTTGGTCATGCCAGAGGATTCGTAAATCTTCATGACCTTTTCACGGGCCTTTGCAGAAGCCTCTAATGACGTAGCTGCCTTATCAAAATCAGCCATCGTCATGTTGGACAGCACCAGATTGATGATGTCTGCCTTTGACAGCTTAATATTGCGTTCACGCAGTCGATTCTGAAAGGTTTCCAGCTTGTCGTTTGCTTTTTCGGTTAACTGAACCTGGCAGTGTATAGCGCGTTTCTCGCTCATGCTTACTCTCTATTCAAAACAGTGAAATCGAATGTGCTACCCACCGGCAAAACGCCCTCGGCAAACCCAGGCGTCGTATCGATAATGTGCTTCCGCTCATATGAATGCGACATGAGATATTTGTTGCTCACGTCGATAAAGTCGGTAATAAAGCACACGTTAGCCTGATTCTTTTTGGCTCGAAGACCGCGACCAACACGTTGGCGCATCTCAACTTCGGCTTTGCCGCCACCACCCAGAATCACCGCCCCTACGCTTGGAACGTCGACACCAACATCCAGAATGGTTGAACCAATCAGAACATCTATCTTGCCTGCCGCCAGACTGTTGAGCTTTGCTTGTCGGGTAGTCTGGTTTGATTCTCCGTAGATGAAATCGACCTTCAGGCCGCTTTCCTTCATCATTTCCATCAAAATCTGACCATGACGCTTCAAACGAACCAGCGTCATACAGTTCAGACCGTGACTTTTGTACATTAACGCTTCGCGCACAATAGCCTCGTTGCGGCCCAGATTGTAAACGATGCCTAACTGATAGGCTTTCTGGTAAGCCGTACTCATTCCAACCCGAAAGTTCAGGTGTTTCGAAGCAAGTTCGGCCCTAATCCGCACCTCGTCTGGAGTGTACGCGATTTTATGATATAGAAAGTATGGTTTCGCTAAAATACCTCGATCGATCAAATATTTCTCCGTTACCTTTATCTCAATGCGACCGGCAACCGCCATGAGACGCATATTTGCTTCGGTCGAGTCCTTCATGAACGGCGTAGCTGTCAGCGCCAGACGGTAATCGGCATTGATGCACAACCGGGCGATATCGTAGAAGTTTGAACCAGATGATTCGTGTGCCTCTTCCAGAATCAGCAGAGAAACGCTGGACAGAAAGCGCTTAACCAGTTCCCGGCGCTTCAGGTGGTACTGTTTTTTCTCCGGTGATGCGTCGCGCGGTGGCTCTTCGAGAAAACTGGCCAGGGTCTGCACCGTGGCAACGTTGATATGGCGCGAGACCTGGAACTCACCAGATCCAATCACCCCAACTTTCTGACCTTTCAGCCACGGCTCGCCATTCTCCGCGCGGTAGTCGATGGATTTCTGGAAGTTCTCTGCCATCTGGAACATCAGAACCGAGCGCGTGGTTAAAAACAGCGTCATACGACCAATGCGAGCAGCTGCCTTACACGCTACGTTCGATTTACCGCCACCCGTCGCAATCTGGGCAATCATCATCCCTTCTCGCACCAGTGTTTCCACAGTCTGATCCTGATACGCATAGTCCGGGTTATACGGGAATGGGTTAACTACCGGGTTCGGCTTGCCAAGCGCGGGGGCTTTTTCCTTGCGCACATGCACGCATTTGATGCCAGCTTTCAGAAGGTTGGCTGCAACTGGCTTCGCAAACCCAGCCGGGAACGCGTTTTTGCTCCAGTTGAACATCGTGCTGGTTCCTTTCCAGTCACCAGCCTCCACTTCATAGCTCAACATCTCCTGAACGAGCCGTTTCACGTTGTCATCAGCGCCAGAAATCAGCGCATTGACTGCATTCGATACAATCCGAACTGTCATAAACCTCTTTCCTTCGTGCCTTTTGTATGGTAATTGGCTATTATAGTAAGTAAGTACTTATACAATGGATTGTATCAGAATTATGGATGTGAAAATTACGATTCTGCAGGTGGAAGTCGCGAACCTGCGTCCGAATCCCTGGAATACCAACTCCGTTGGGGCGCAAAACTTCGAAAAACTGAAAGGCTCGATCGAAAAATTGGGCTTTTTTAAGCCAATTCTGGCGCGGGAGCTGGACGGGGGCATTTTTGAGATCCTCGGTGGCGAACACCGCTGGCGTGCCGCGATGGAGCAGGGCATTTCAACGGTTCCCGTCATCTCCGTGGGCAAAATTAACGACCTGGTGGCCAAACAGATGTCTCTCGTCGATAACGAACGCTACGGCGAAGACGATCAGGTCGCTTTGCAGCGCTTAATCGAAGAAATCCAGTCTGAAATCGACTACCGGTTGTCCGATATCGCCCCGTATGACGACGAAATGGCGGCAACACTCGCCAAAGCGTCCGTTATCGATCTTGAAGCGCTGGAAGCGCTCTCCCGTGGCGATGACGAGCCGGTCGATGAGGACAAACGCGAGAAAACCGAGCGAGTCGGCGCTGAACACCAGACGATGCGCTTCAAAGTGACGTTTGATGCGTCAGATCGCGTCGCCGACACCATCAAAACCATCATCAAAGAGCAGGGAATCAATACCGGTAACGAAATGGAGAACGCCGGGGAAGCCCTGGTGTGGCTGGTCGACTACTACAAGGAGCGTATGTAATGACCAAAAACTTTGAAATCGTCTATCGAAACCCGGCAGAACTCATCCCGTATGAGATGAACGCCAAAAAACATGACGAACAGCAGATCCGCGACCTGGCGGCCGCCATCAAAAAGCGCGGTTTTGACCAGCCGATCACGGTCGACAAGCACGACGTCATCATTACTGGCCACGGTCGTCGCGAGGCGGCACTTCTGGCTGGTCTGGAGCGTGTGCCGGTCATCGTCCGCGACGATCTGAGCGAAGAAGAGGTGAAGGCGAAGCGTCTGGAAGACAACCGCCTGGCCAGCATCGACTACGACGCCATCAAATTGCAGCAGGAACTGGAATCCCTGGTGCTGGGCGACGTCGAGGTCTTCGGTTTTGAAGAGCGCGAGCTGAACGTGCTTGTCGGCAGCATGACCGAAGAGATGGAAACCGGCTCTCTGGTGCTCGATCTGGGCGAAGAGACAGAACGCCAGAAAGAAGAGCACACCGAGATCAGTCGTGAGGTGGCCTCTGAAGAAGTCCGCGTCATCGACGTATTGGGCTTTAAAACGCTCCCTGCTGGCTCTGCCATTGTGGTTGGGGATTTGCTTGCCCACATGGAAGAAATCACGGGAGAGAGCGGGGTAGACGCTTTCGTGGCATATGCGGAGAAAGTTTCTTCAGGGGAGCTGGCTGCGTGAGCAAATACACCATCAATGTATCGTTTCAGACCCGCGTGAACAAAACCACGCGCACGCTGGAGATTGCCGAATCGTTCGGTCTTGGCCTGGACGAAAAAGAGTGGACGCTTTACGACAATCTGGAGCTGGAAGTGAAGCAGGGCGATGTGGTGTACATCACCGGCCAATCCGGTTCCGGTAAATCCGTTGTGCTGCGCGAGCTGCAACGCCAGATGAAGGATGAAGGGCTTTCTGTAGCCTCCATCGATGATTTTACCTTCGACAATGAGGTTAACGTCATCGACCAGTTGGGCAAAACCACCAGCGAAGCGCTGGGGCTGCTGTCTATGGCCGGATTGAATGACGCCTATCTCTTTGTGCGCAAGCCATCCGAGATGTCTGACGGTCAGAAATACCGTCTCAAGATCGCCAAGCTGATCGAGTCAGGCGCCAAAGTCTGGGCAGCCGACGAATTTGGCGCTGTTCTCGACCGTGTAACCGCTCAGGTTGTGGCGTCGAACCTCCAGCGTGCCGCCCGAAAGGTTGGTGCGACGGTAATGGTGGCGACGACCCACGAAGACCTGAAGAAGGCGCTGCGCCCGGATATGCAGATCACCAAGCACTACAAAGAACGCGTGAAGGTGGAATATGCCTGATTTGAAGATCGTAGAGCTGAAGCCATCGAAAGAGGCTGACAACAACAACGTTGAAGTCATCCGCCTGCTGGAAGAGGCACTCCAGTACGCCAGAGAAGGCAAAAGCCAGAGCCTGGCGCTGCTGATGATCAACAACGACGGCAGTGTTCTGGATTGCTGGCATAACGGTGGGCGTCCATACGTCATGGTTGGGGCGATGGAATCGCTTCGCCTGGACTTCATCAATGCCAATATCGAGCGCAGGTGATCGACATGACAGACATCATCATCAAACGCTACCGCCCGGAAGAGTTCCCGCGTCATCTGGACTTTCTGGAGCGGATGACCGTTACCAAAGGTACGGTTGAAGACTGGCACGCGCTGAAGTCGCTGCACTACAAGACGGATGGTAAGCCGTTTGCGCCAACGTATTATCGCTGCGAACTGGACGACAGGCTGGTGGGCGTCGTGGTTATGGCTTACCCGAAACTGCTGCTGGCGCCTCGCCATCGCATGTTTCCTAAGCTGAAGCCAACCACCAATACCACCGTGGCCAACCAGTATTGGGGCCGGTACGTGAACAACAACTTTGCGGTGATCAGCCGTTCCGTTGTGGACACTCAGTACCGCGGCGTCGGCGTCTCCTATCGAATGATTAATCTGGTTAGCAGGATGCACGACCGGCCAATCATCGAGATCCAGTCGTCGATGAGCAAATACAACCCGTTCGCCATGAAAGCAGGGTTCCAGTTCATCCGTCCGGAGCGTCCGAAGAGCTATGAGAGTGCGTTGCGCGTCTTCCAGCGTCATTTCCGTTCCGACCCTGGCGACAACGAAGCGATCGTCAAAGAGCTGTTCTCCATGAGTGAGTCTCGCCGTCGTCGTGCGCTGCGTGATCTGGTCGCTGACTACCACAAGAACAGTTCCCTGGCCAAAGCCGGGCGTAATCGTGGCACGACGATTCAGGACATTGCCGACAGTCTGGTGGACGAGGCCAGCATCGTGAAGCTGCTCAAGGACATTCACAACCTGAGCTTCACGTCTCCGCTGTATGGCGTGTACCGAAACCCGGACTTTGGCCGTCAGCTGCCTGACACGCTGCCACTGCTGGCATTCGACAAACAGCCTTTGAATAAACCTCTTGAAATTGCATTACCGGCATAAGGATTTGCCATGACGTTGACCGACAAACAAAAAGACATCATCAAAACCATCAATTTAGGCCATGAGCGTGGGCATCTGCTCGATCTGGACGAGCTGCTTGAAGTGCTGCCGTACAAAACGACCAAACAGAGTATGCAGTTCTCTATCCGAGCACTGGTGAAAAAGGGGCTGGTGGAGAAAGGAATGTGCCGCCAGCGCGGTGATTCCGGCTACCACCGTCGCACGCTGGGACTGACCACGTTAGGTCGTGCCAGAGCCAAATTACTGGTGATGTAAGTCGGTCTGGGAGCCAGTTTGAGAGCCTGCTTCCGTATATATAAATACTAAGTGACTTATTAAATATATACGGAAGCAGGCTCTGAATACTCCCCAGCCCGGTTTTAAACACCCAGAAAACAAATTGGTTAGGCACAGAATTAAACAAGTTGTTTAGGAGCGCAAGGATGCGCTCTGAGTGTTTTAGAGGGATCTATGACTGTAGAAAAAGACGAGAGCAAAACTCGCCTGACGCCAGCTGAGTGGGCAGAAGCCGAAGCAAAGTGGACTTCCGGTGAATACACACTCTCCAAGCTGGAGGAAGAGTACGGCATTCGTCGTGAAACGCTCTCCAGACATTTCAAAAAGCGTGGATTAGAGAAAGGCGCGGACTCCGTTGGGAAGATGGTGCGCGAGTCGCTCAAATCCGACGCAGAGCTGCGTGCAAAGGCGCGTGCAGAGAAAATCGAAGAGCGCCGGACTCGTTACGACGATTGGGCGTTCGCACTCGGTCGAATGGTGATGCATGAGGTGGCCACAGCCAAGAAGGACGGCAAGCCACTGGCAACCATCGAAGATGACCTGAAGAGTCTCCAGCGTGCCAGCGGCACACTCGCTAAGTGCTTCGAAATATCCTCGAAAGCGCTCGGTATGGATCGCGCAGAGAACGAAGACGACGAAATCCCGAACCTGGTATTTGGCGAACTTACGCCTTCCCAGGTGGCGCAGCTGCGTAAGGAAGATGATGAGCCGGATCTGATTGATGACGATCTGCTTGAGTCGCTCGAAGAGGAAGCACTGAGCGAAGCAGAGGGCGATTCTGACGCGTCTGGTGATGAAAGTGATGGGAGCGTCTAACTATGGCCATCCCGTCGTCTCTGAGTCTCGTACAGCTGCATTCTGGGCAGATGCAAGTCTTCCAGTCACCACATCGTTTCAAAGTGGTGTGTGCGGGTCGACGCTGGGGTAAATCCCGGTTGTCGATCTCCACCATCATCCGCGCGGCAGCCAAAGAGAAAAAGCAACGTGTCTGGTACGTCGCACCGACTTACCAGATGGCTCGCCAGATCTTGTGGGATGACCTGCAGGAAGTTCTGCCTCGTAAATGGGTTCGTAAGAAAAACGACACCACGATGACCATTGTGCTGAAGAACGGCTCTGAAATCGCGCTGAAAGGTGCGGATAAGCCCGATACGCTTCGTGGTGTGGCACTGCACTTCGTGGTGCTCGATGAATTTCAGGATATGAAGCCTGACACCTGGTACAAGGTACTGCGTCCGACACTGTCCTCTACCCGTGGCGGTGCGCTGATCATCGGTACGCCAAAAGGCTTCTCCGAGTTCCACAAGCTGTGGACTATCGGTCAGAACAAAGATTTGCAACGCAAAGGGCAGTGGAAGAGCTGGCAGTTCGTTACGGCCGATTCTCCGTTCGTACCGAGCGCGGAAATCGAAGCGGCGAAGAACGATATGGACCCTAAATCGTTCGCGCAGGAATACCTGGCCAGCTTCGAAAACATGTCCGGACGCGTTTACTACCCGTTCGACCGCAATGTGCATGTGAAGCCACTCCAGTTCAATCCGAAACTGCCGATCTGGGTTGGTCAGGACTTCAACATCGACCCTATGTCATCGGTCATCCTGCAGCCGCAGCCAAATGGTGAGCTGTGGGCCGTGGACGAGGTTGTGCTGTTCTCTTCCAACACGGCTGAAGTGTGTGATGAGCTGGAGCGTCGTTTCTGGCGCTGGAAGTCTCAGGTCACTATCTTCCCTGACCCGGCAGGTGCGTATCGCCAGCACGCACGCGGTGAATCGGACGTCGATATCTTCAAGGAAAAAGGTTTCCTTCGAGTCGATTATCCGAAGAAGCACCCGCCGATCGCAGACCGTGTTAACGCAGTGAACCGCATGTTGATGAGTGCCTCGGGCGAAACCCGGTTGTACATCGATCCGAAGTGCAAACACCTCATCGACTCGCTGGAGAAGGTGATCTACAAGCCAGGCTCACGCGATATGGATAAGACTGGCGGCATCGAACACAGTGCGGATGCGTTGGGTTATCCGGTTCATCGTAGGTATCCGGTGAAAAATCGTGTTATTCTTGGCGGATCTAGATAGGTAAGTACTTACCTAAACGGAAAGGAAAAGCAAATGGAATTGACTGACAAGCAAATCAAAGACCTTGTGGCACGACGCCACCCTGAATATGAGAAGAAAAAAGAACATTGGGACTTCCTCGCCAGCACCTACGCTGGCGGGCGTGCCTGGTTCAACGACAATATCTTCCGTTACTTCAAAGAGGGCGATCAGGAGTTCAAAGAGCGCCTGGAACGCGCTTATCGCTTCAACCATACGCGCGAAGTGGTAAACCTCATCAACAAATACCTCTTCAAAGAGGTCATTCACCGCAACACTGATGAAGCACCGGAGCAGATCCGCAATTTCTGGAAGCGAGCCACGCGCCAGAACGCCTCCATCGATGCGTTTATGGCGGCTATCGATCTGCAATCATCCATTTATGGCCGTATCTGGGTTGTCGTGGACAGCACGATGAACGTCGATGTTGAGTCTGTTGCAGACGAGAAGAAAAATGATGCGCGTGCCTACGCATACTGGATTTCGCCGCAGCAGCTGCTTGATGTTGCCTGGGATGAAGACGGCAATATGTTGTGGGCGCTAATTGTTGAAATCGCGCGCGACGACGAAGATCCGTTCACTTCAACCGGACAGGAATACCAGCGTTACCGTCTGTGGACGCAAAACGAGTGGTATCTGTTCCGTGAAGAAGTGAAGAAAGGTTCCGGAAATAGCGGTCGCCGTCAGGCCAAAGTCGTTCTGGAGGATAGCGGCCAGCATAATCTGGGCGTGGTGCCGGTGTTCCCGGTGGATTGCATTGGTGAAAGCGAGTCTCCGTATTTCAGCCCGTCGTTGATTGACGATATCGCCTATCTTGATCGCGCCGTGGCCAACTACCTGTCGAACCTTGACGCGATTATTCAGGATCAGACATTCAGCCAGCTGGCGATCCCGGTTCAGTCATTGCTGCCGGGCGATGAAAACCACACCAAAGTGCTCGAAATGGGGACAAAACGCGTCTTCACCTTCGACTCTGAGAGCGGTAATCAGCCATTCTACCTGTCTCCGGACCCGAAACAGGCCCAGATGATTATCACCACGATTAAGACGGTGATTAACGAGATCTACCATTCCGTTGGCGTGGCAGGTGAGCGAACCAAGCAGGATAACGCACAGGGCATCGATAACTCTTCGGGCGCAGCGAAGATGTACGACTTCCAGCGCGTTAACAGTCTGCTGGTGACGAAAGCAGAACGTCTCGAAAGGGCAGAGCGCCAGATGATGCAACTGGCAGCGAAATGGATGGGTGTCGAACTGGATGAAGACCACTCTCTGATCGCATACCCGGAAAGTTTCGACATTCGCGGTCTGACTGACGAGTTTGCCGTTGCCGAGAAACTGTCGCTGCTTCAGGCGCCTGATTCTGTTCGTCGTCATCAGATGGAAATGCTCATCGAGAAGGTCTTCCCGAACATTTCCGATGCGATGCAGAAGGAATTTCAAAAAGATCTCTTGAAATTTCCTCCAAAAAATGATCTTAACACCCTTGAAAATAAGTCAGTACTTACTTATGATCAAGATACAGCCCAAGAAAGCGGGCATGATCAACCCCGAGGGAATGGGGACTCATCTACTCAAGAGACCGAGTGATAAGTAACGAAAAGGAATTTCTATGAATCTGTGGCAAATGCTTATGGCCCGTCGTGGCCTGATGGATGTAGCTGAAGCGCATGAGCGCGGAGGCGCTGGTGGCGGTGCTCCTGCTGGAGACAATGAGCAGGGCAATCAAGACCCAGGCAAACAGGGCGAGCAAAAAGAGCAACCGAAGGGTGACGACGACGAGTATGCCGGTATGACTCAGGAAGAGTTGCTGGCAGAACTGCGTAAGTCCAAGAAAGCCGGTGCTGACCTGCTGAAAGAGAACATGAAGCGCAAGGAGAAAGAGCGCACATTGGCCGATCAGCTGGCTCAGTACGGTGATATTGACCCGGCGCGTGCTCGCCAGCTTCTCGAAGCTGAACAAGCCGCAGAAACCGCACGTCGGGAGGCGGAGCAGGCTGAACTGGAACGCCGTGGTGAGTTCGATGCTGTGAAAAAGCAGATGATCGAAGCGCACCAGGCTGAACTGGCACAGCGCGACGAACGCTACTCCGCTCTGGAGAGCGAGAACGCCGCACTGAAGGCCCAACTGGTCGAAATGACTGTTGGCGCTTCCTTCAGCGGCTCTGCCTTCCTGCGTGACAAAGTTCTGATGACTCCGGCTAAGGCTCGCGTTATCTACGGCTCTCATTTCGAAGTGGGTGAAGACGGTAGTGTTGTGGGCTTTGATAAGCCAGCCGGTCAGAAAGAACGTGCAGTTCTGGTTGACGGTGAAGGCAAACCGTTACCGTTCGAATCCGCGATTGAGCGCATTCTGCGTGCAGATCCGGAAGCTGACGCACTGTTGCGCAGCGAAGCCAAGCAGGGTGCTGGTTCCAATAGCAAACCGACCCACAAAGTAAACCAGCCGAAGAGCAAGTCGACTATGGATAAGTTGACCTCCGGTCTGGGGAAAATCGGACTCAAGTAACATCTTAAATCATAGGGAAATGAAAGATGCCATTACTGCGTGATGAAGCTGAAAAGCTGTCTAACAACGAACTTGAGCAGGGTGTGATCGAGACCATCATCGATCGCGATGACCTGTTCGCTGTTCTGCCTTTCATGAAGATTAATTCTAAGGCATACCTCTACAACCGCGAAGCTACCCTGAGCGAAGCAACCTTCATTGATGTGAACGACACCATCACCGAAGGCGCTGCAACCTTCACCGAACACGTTGCGAAGCTGCGTATCCTGGCAGGCGACGTAGACGTCGACAAATTCCTGGCGACCACTATGTCCGACACCAACAACCAGCTGGCAATCCAGGTTCGTCAGAAGGTGAAAGGTCTGGCTCGCGCATTCCGCCGCAACCTGATTCTGGGCGACTCCAGCACCAACAACAAAGCGTTCGACGGTATTCCGAAGCTGATGCACGACGATCAGAAGATCGACATCGAAGGCGCTTCCATGACCTTCTCCATGTTCGACGAGCTGGTCGACGCGGTGAAAGATCTGGGCGCAGACTGCATCATGATGCGTTCCGAGCACCTGCGTGCTTATCGCGCTCTGCTGCGTACCGTTAGCCTCGGCCCGTCCGAAATCATGATGGAAAACTTCGGTCGTCCGATGCTGTGCCACAACGGTGTACCGTTCATCGTGAACGACTTCATCCCGACTGATTCTGGCAAAGCAAGCATCTACTGCCTGCACCTGTCCGAAGAGAACGGTGTGACTGGTCTGTATGGCGGTGAAAACGCCGGTATCGTTGTTGAGAACATCGGTACTGTTCAGAACAAAGACGCAACCCGTACCCGCGTTAAGTGGTACTGCTCTCTGGCGAACAAGCACGACAAGGCTATCGCCGCGCTGACCAACGTAAAAATTTGATCAGTATAGTAGGTAAGTAATTATCTACTGTTTAGGGGTGGGCTATACGCCCACCCTTTTTGTAGGAGCGAGAAATGCCAGAACAAAAGATGAAGATCACGGAAGAGGCGTTTGCGGATTTCACGGGGCATATGTGCCGGGCCGAATTCACCAATTCCATCTCCAACGAGCCTCTGAGCGAGCGCCAGCAGAATCATCTTGCGGCTTGCTTCCGGGCAATTCCGTTCACTCAGTCTGTCACCATTACACCGGCTGCGCCGTCCGTATTGGTGGGTAAAACCGTTCAACTTAGTGCAGGTATCACCATGAGCAAAAGCGCAGATTCATTCACCTGGACGTCGGCCAATGACCAGGTCGCCACAGTCAGCGGTACGGGTCTGGTTACTGGCGTGACTCCGGGAAAAGTGAAGATCACCGCCACCGATAAGCAGACTCAGCTTTCTGCGTCAGTCGAAGTGACCGTTAAGCCTGTCAGCGTGGAGTCCGTTACGGTAACGCCAGACTCTACCTCTGTTGAGAAGGGGAAATCGGTCAAGTTGCGCGTTGATGTACAACCGTCAAACGCAACCAATAAAAGAGTCACCTGGACTTCCAAAAATAGCGACAAAGCGACCGTTGACCAGAACGGTAACGTAGCTGGCGTAGCCGTTGGTACGGCAACCATTGAAGTGGTTTCGCAGGATGGCAGCCATAAAGCTACTGCTACGGTTGAAGTCACTGAGCCTGTCGTTGCTGTTACTGGCGTCTCTGTCGATCCGAGCACCACCAGCGTTGAAGCCAACAAAACGGTACAGCTGACCGCGAACATCGAACCGGCTGGCGCAACCAATAAGCGCGTAACCTGGGCGTCAAAAAATGCCGAGTTCGCGACGGTTGATAGCGCAACTGGACTTGTGACCGGTGTGGCTGCAGGTACTGCCACTATCGAAGTCACCACGGAAGACGGTAGCCACAAAGCCACTGCGACCGTTGAAGTGACCGCAGCACCGGCTGCGTAACCAACACATGGGCGGCGATGCCGCCCATTAAGTGAGAAGAAGAATGAAACCAGCAAAAATTCGTTTATTGGAGCCTCAATTTTTGGGGTACACGGGCATTCTCTGCGGTATCCAGTTTGTCGACGGCATCTCGGTTGCCGAACTGCCATTCATCGATCAGCAGCGGATTTGTGCCTCCATGCGTGCCACTACCGTTGAAGGCAAAAATGTATCTCCTTCTGCCGCGTACAGCAGCCGCAATGATTTAACTGCGGACGACATTGTCGAGACGGCGGCCCCGGATATTGTGCCAATGAAACGTGGTACGGCTGAAGTGGAAGCCAAACCGGTACAGCGCTTTACTCGTGAAGAGCTGGAGTCGATTGCGGACTGTGAAGGTATTGCTGGTCTGCGTCAGATCGGCAACCAGATTGGCGTGAAAGCCAAAGGTATCGTTGAAATGATCGAAGGCATCCTGAAAGCACAGGGCGGTGAGTAATGGCGCAGATCGACACGTACCGTAGCGGGGAAGCAGTTTCCCTGTCGTTTGCATTTAACGTTCTGGATATTGAGTCGGCCACGTATACCGTCAGAGATGGCGCAGGTGCGATCATCGTCGATAACGAACCTCTCGATATTACTGAGGGGCAGATGTCCATTCCGGTTGTCGTGTCGGCCGAACACAACCTTCTTTCAGATAAAGAGCGCGATCTGCGACACGTCATTGTCAAAGCGGTGGCATCCGGGCTGACGCATGAAGAGCGCAAGATGTACGTTCTGCTGAATAGCTTCGAGCTGTCAATTCCAGGCCAGTCATTCGCAACGGTCGCAGACGCCCAGATGCAAGCTATCGATATGCTGAACGGCGACACTCTGTTAGCTGATGGCGAAGGGCTGATGCGCAAACGTCTCATTGAGGCCACCAGACGCGTCAAAACGCTGCCGTTCTCAATCCGCAAAGTCCTGCGTATCGACTTCGACCGGTACGATCGCCCGCAAAACATGCTGAACGTCTATGACATTCCGTGGGGCGCTGACGGGGCATATCGTCACGATCTGATCGATTGGGAGCAGATGACGCCTGAGAAATTCGACGAGTTCCCGGACTACTTCAAACAGGCATTAATGCTGGCCGTGGTTAATGAAGCCTGCGAAATCGCTAACGGTAATGACGTAGCGGCAGCCCGCGAGGACGGCATTCTGTCTGAGTCCATTGGTGAAACGACCAATATGTACCGCACCGGCAAAGCGGCAAATGTGCATGTGGCTCGCAGTACCTGGCGACTGCTGGTCAGTTACATCAATAACCGCATGATTGTTCGCCGTGCGTAACGCCAGTCGCATTATTTACTTCTGGTCGAAAGGCTCAAGACGAGCAATCGCGCCTTCGCCTGGTAATGAGTGCGGCTGCCAACCACAGGGAGAGTGCATGAACATTTCATGGCAAGCAGAGATAGCGATTTACCGTCTGGGTTCGAAGAACGTCTACGGTGAAGCGCAATTGCAGTTCGTCAGGAAGACGAACGTCGGCGTCGTTAAGTTTGAGCAAAGTAACGAGAAATCATCGGTACGTGCGGACAGCTCCGGCAGTCGCGGTAAAGCGGATCTGGAATTGTTCGATGCTGTTCTGGTGATCCCACTTGAGGCCGCAGTACAGCTTGATGACGTTCTCATTCTGGAGGGGCAAAAGCTGAAGGTATCCAGCGTGCATCGTCGCTGGGGACTGCGTGGGTGCCCAGGGCATCTGGAAGTAGGGGCAAACATATGGGTCTGAAGTACGACGCGCATCAGTTTAAGCGTGCTGGCGACAGGCTCAATAACAGCCAGAAAGCCTTTAAGCGTTATCTCATCCGTGACATGGAGAAGCTGGCGCGTCTGGTTGAGCGTCTTGCGCGGGCAATGGCCCCGCTGGAGACTGGCTCACTCGAAAGCGCGATCTTCGCGAGAGTGGTCAAAGAAGGTTATACCGGGCTTCGTATTGAGTTATCGGTATTTGGAGCCAAACCACGCGAAGGGCATCCGGGCGTTGAGGTTGGCGATTATGCGGAGTACATGGAGTTGGGCAAGTATCGTCTCGGCTATCTCTCTCGCATGAAGAGCGTCACCAACCCGCCAGTCGCTGGTGTGAAGCCACGAGTTGGGCCTTTGTTCCTTGAGAGAGCCGTACAGATCAGTGAAAAACAGTTCACTCAGACGATAGCAGAAGCGGCAAGGAAAGCAGGTTTTACGAGAGGTTGATGTGTTTATTGAAGCATTTGCGAGCCTGATGCAGAAGGCGAAGATCGGTACAGTCGGCGCTGACATTTTCTGTCACTACATGCCAGCCAATGTGAAGTCCGGTGTTCTGTTGGTTAATCCCAATACGGGGATCGCTATTGACCATGAGTTGAAAGGCTTTTATCACGACTCTTTCACCGTCATCGTGCGTAATGCGACGATCACAAAGGCGGTGGCGAAAGCCAATAAGATCATGGATATGTTCCCGGTCGAAGAAACCGTGTCAGAGGGCGTTTACTTCCGGTTGGTTCGGCCAATGTCTATGCCGATCACTTATCCCAAAAACGAAGGCTCATTAATTGAAGCGGGTATCCCGATTGAATTTGCGGGCTATTTGTTGAATTAATAAAATAAGTAAGTATATACTTACCATTAGCGCCATGAAGGTGCTGATTTAACGGAAAAAGGAGTTTTCCAACAATGTCCAATACCCATGTAAAAAACATCAAACTTGGCGCCTGCAAAGTGTCGTTTGGTGGCGTTGATCTGGGTTACACCAAAGGCGGTGTTCAGGTTGAGGTTGCGACCGAAACTCTGAAAGTCACCGTAGACCAGCTGGGGCAGACCACCATCTCCGAGCTGGTGCAGGGTCGTAACATCACTATCACTGCGCCGCTGGCCGAGTCTGTGTTGCAGAATATGGTCGATCTGATGCCGGGATCTACCCTGAGCGAAGAAGATAACGCTGTGACCATCACTTCCGCACAGGGCATCAACCTGATCGACGTAGCCAAAGAGCTGGTTCTGACCCCGCAGGATACCACCGACTACGTTCTGACCATCCCGAAAGCTGCGACCGCAGGTAACTTCACCATGACCTACCAGTCTGATGATGTTCGCGTGTTCTCCGTTCAGTTCACCGCTTACCCGGATGACGACGGCGTGCTGGGGAAAATGAGCGGCCCAAAGCCGGTTAAAACCGTCTCTATCTCTCCGGAATCTCCGGAAGTTAAAGCCGGTGAGACCGTGCAGCTGACTGCCCAGATCACCCCTGCAGATGCCGGCGATAAAACCGGTGTGTGGGAATCCGACAATCAGGAGAAAGCAACCGTTGACCAGACTGGTCTGGTTCGCGGAGTAGCTGAAGGTTCGGCAAATATCTCCTTTACCAGCAATAGCGGCGGCAAGAAAGCGACCAAAGCAGTAACGGTTAATTCTGCCGAATAATCGCGACGTAACTAAGCAGAGGCTCAGGAAGAGCCTCTCTTTTAAAAGGACTTTAACCAATGACCAAATTACTCGATCTCGACTCCATTCTGCCTCCGAAGAAAAGCATCAAGTTCGGCGGTCAGGAATACCCCATCGTTGAAATGACTGTTGGCCTGTTCGTCTCCATCAAGCAGATGGAAGGCAAAGACCTTCAGAACATGTCGCCTGTTGAGCAGGTAACTGCTTACGCCGACCTGGTTCGCAAGGTCATCCCATCCGTGCCGGACGCTGTACTGGAAAAACTGACTGTTCCGCAGCTCCAGCAGATCTTCACCTTCGCTATGGAAGTGATTGATGAAGAGAACGAAAAAGCGGCTGGTGAAGGGGCAAAGTAATTTCCCGCGATGAATCCGGGGTAAAGACCGTATCGATAGATCTCGGATTCTATTTCAGTCGTGTAGTTGCTCACTACGCCGTGTCGCCATTAGAGCTGCTGGGCGTCCCTCTAACGATGTTCTGGATGCTCAGTCGCAACATCGACCGTCTGCGCGCGGAAGAGGATGTCCGCAACCTGCAAGTCGCTCGCGCTGCCCAGGCAGATGGCGAGGGCGTGAAGGCGTTCATGGAGGGTTTGCAACTCAGGATTGGAAGACCAGTCGTAACCGATAAAGTCTACGATCCACGCAAGGATAAGGCAGACCCTGACGCCAAAGAGCAACTGATGCAAATTTTTGGCAGAGGATGACAAGGGAATGTCACAAAACGTAGAGTTTATCCTGTCGCTGGAAGACAAGCAGTTTACAGCGTCAATCGACCGGGCGGGTAAGCTACTTACCAGATTCGGGGAGCAGGCCACAAAGCCCGCTCAGAAAATTAACAATCTGGAACGCTCGTTGGGTTCGGTCTCCCGCATCATCGGCGTTCTGGAGTCCAAGCTCGATGCCACGGCAGACAAACTACAGGATGTAGCTGCCGGCTTCGAGCTTGTGTCTGATGTTTCGCGCAAGACGCGAGGCAACATTACCAGCCTCAACTCAGGTCTCAAAACCCTGATTGAGCGCGTCGACACAACCACCTCATCCGTTAATAAACTCACCACATCGCTGCGCAAGGTTCAGTCTGAACTCAACGAGTTTTCCGATTGGGCAACGTTCGCTGGCAAGAGCGCCAGCCGCTTCGGTACGGAAGTAAAAGAAGCCTCTTCATCCGTGAGTGGCATGAATACGCGCCTTAACACCACGACGAAGCGTCTCAGTAATTGGGGCGTCACAACGAGCCAGGCTGCCGAGGGGCTGAAGAAAGTCCGCGATCAGATGGATGCCGTGATTGGCCGCCAGCAACTGATCAGCAAGCCGGTACGTGTGCGCACCAGCGGCTACGGTGAGGGCGGTGGTAATGGTGGCGGTGGTCGACGTGGCGGTACAAATGGCCACGGCGGGCGCGGTGCTGAAAATGGCATGTTCTCTGGTCTGCGCGGCAATATTTTCCTGCTGGGCGAGATTGGTGATGCGGCAAGAACGGTAACTGACATCCTGTTTGGCTGGCAGAAGCCAATCGTCGAAGCCGCCTCCGAAATGGAGCGTATGCGCGTCATGTTGCGCGGGCTGAACAAGGACAAGGCCAACCCTGGTAAAGCAGCCGCAGAGGATATGCAGTACATCGTGGATATGGCGCAAAACGCCCCGTTTGCGATGCAGGCGCTGACCGATTCCTTCGTTAAATTCCGCTCGGCAGGTCTCGATCCTACTGACGGATCGCTGAAAGCACTGGTGGACTCCGTTGCACGCTTCGGCGGCGATAGCGAGCTGCTTAAACGTGCTGCCGTGGCTGTCCAGCAGATGTCCGGTAAGGGCGTCGTGTCGATGGAAGAACTGCGTCAGCAATTAGGTGAAGCCGTTCCTAACGCGATGAAGGCGATGGCAGACGCTGCCGGTATCACTATGGGGGAACTGACCAAAGCAGTCTCCACCGGTACTGTGGAAGCGAAACAGGCGCTATCGCTGATGTTCGTTGGTCTGCGTGCGGAGAACGAAAACGCCGCCAAAGACATGATGCAAACCTACACTGGTGCGCTGGCGCAATTGCAAACCTCCTTTACGCTGTTTGCCGATCGTGTCGGTCAGGCGGGCTATCTGGATTCTCTCTCAAAGGGGATGAAAGAGCTGGCCTCCATCATGAATAGCGCAGAGGGCATTTCGTTCGCTAACTCGCTGGGTTCCGGACTTACCACCGCAATCGACAGCTTACGTGAGCTGGCGCAGTGGCTGGCGAAAAACCAGGAGTTGATTGTCAACCTGGGCAAAGTAGTGGCCGCTATGGTGGCGTTCAAACTGATGCGTGCGGGCATCATGGGCGTGATTGGCACTGCCGGGCAGATGGTTAACACGTTTGCGACGATGTCGACTGTCATCCAGGCGCCGTTCAATCTGGGCGCGACAGCTGTCACCCGCTTTAATCGTGCGGCTCGTATGGGTCTGGCTCCAATCCCATCGCTGATCTTCGCTATCCGTGGCGCGATCACGGGGTTACAGGGGGCATTCGCTGGGCTAACTGCGTTCATCGCAGCAAACCCCATTGGTGCAGCGTTCACCGTCGCTACCGTGGCTGTAGCCGGTCTTATCACGTATATGACCATGCTCCGCAGCGAAACGTCAAAAGTCGTTGACGAGATCCGCAAAATCCCGGAAGCGATGACGGCGGCCAAACGTGCGCAGATGGCAGAGCGTGCGGAAAAGCTCGAAAAAGAGATCATCGCAGACCAGCGAGCGCTCAAAACAGGCGAAAGCGTGAGCTATGTGTCCAACTCTGTTGGCGCTGTCACTCACAAAGAGTCAAAAGCCGATATCGAGGCTCGCCTGAAGAAGAATCAGGAAGAGTACCAGAAGATTACCGGCACCATTGCGCTGGGTGACGGGGCTGTAGCCAAACGTCTGGCTAAAGAGGCAGCAGAATCCCAGATTGAGAAAATCCGGGCCGACAATCAGGTCTTCTCTGCGACATTTGTGAAAGCACGTCAGGAGGCTCTGGACAAGATCCAGAAAATCAATGACGACAAATCACTGTCTGACGATGAGAAGAACAAACTTCTCGCACCGCTCCGTGAAACGGTGAACAAGTCATACCTGGAACCGGCGCAAAAACTGGTCGATTCACTGTCCTCCCGTAAAAACGCGACCGAGAAGCAGATTGCCCACTACAACGATCTGCTCGAAAAAGCGAAGAAAGAGGGCAATACCGAGCAGATTCAGAAGCTACAAGGCAGTATTCGAGGCTATCAGGAGCATCTGGAAGCTGTCGCTCAGGAGTTGACTCAGGCCGAGTTTGAGCGTGATAACGCTGCCAAAACTGGTAAGGGTGTCATGTCCAACCAGGGAACCGTTTTGGGGCTTGGTACGAGCGACAAGGCGGCCCAGAAAGCTCTGGCGCAGTACATGCGCAACCAGATGGACTCCGCAACCTATCAGCGCACGTTGCCAGACGGTACGGCGATGCTGGACTTCGAAGGTAAGCCGATCATTGGGCCGAAGCAGCTCAAAACCCAACTGAACCTGCAGAAAGCCTCCAGCGCCAGCTCTCTGGAGAAAATGAGCGACGAGGAACGTGCAGCAGCGATCGCCGCACTAACCAAAGCGCGTGAGCAGGACGCCGCAGCTGCGGAAAAAGCCGGGCAGCGTACTGCCAATGCTTCTCAGCGTGCCGCACGGAAGGAAGAAAATGCGCAGCGTAAGCTGGCGGCCGGCTACCAGAAAGCGCTGGATAAAGCCGATCAGCTTATGGGGCAGATGGGTGAAAGCTCTAAAGCGACCGTGTCGTTTGACCAGTCTCTACGCGATACCACCAAATCGCTGACCGAACTGGCCAACGCCGTACCGAATGAGTTCATCACTCAGGAGATGATCGACAAAGCCAAGTCACGCCTGGCTGACCTGGCTAACGCGAGCGACGACTATCGCGAGATGTTCAACCGCCGCAACGTCGAGCAGATGATCTCCACCTGGGCGCCGGAATCCGATTCCATCATCAGCGCGGGTTACAAGCCGTCTCGTGAAGAGAAGGTGGCCGATTTCAACGACACCTACAACCGTAACCTGAAAGCGTTGATGGATCTGCGTGACCAGGCTTCTGATCCGAAAATCGTGGCGCTTTACACCAAGCAGATTAACCAGCTGGTGGCGGCAGGCAACACCGCTCTCATCAAAGAGACGGGTACGGCGACACAGAAGCTGGCGCTTGAGTACGAGAATCTGGCCGATCAGCTGGAAAACAGCTGGAGCAACCTGTTCAGCAACATGACGGATACGCTGACCGACTTCGTCATGAAGGGGAAAATGGACTTCTCCAGCCTGGCAGAATCCATCCTCCGCGACATCACCAACATGGTTGTGAAGACGCAGATCACCCTGCCTCTCATGAACATGCTGGGGATGGGAACGACGGCAGCGGGCAGCTCTCAGAGCGGCAATCTGCTTTCTGGTGTCGCATCAGCGGTTGCCAACCAGGGCGTCCGGATGAATGCGGTCAACGGCGATAAGAGCGTGGGTGAGGCGACGAAAGAGACCTCCAGCTCGGTCTCCGGTCTGGGGCAGACCACTCAGCAGACGACCAGCGCGATTGGCTCTGCAACCAACGCGATCGGCAGCTGGGTGAATGGACTGTTCACCAGTACTGAAGCCAAAGACGCGGAAACCAAAGCGGTGAAGACATCCATCTTCTCCATGCAGAACCTTAGCTCTGTCACGGGGGCGCTTTCTGCCGCGTTTGCCATGCTGGGAGCAAACATGTCCGGCTCTGGCAATAAGTGGTTGAGCTTCGGCGCTACCATTGCCTCTGGGCTGGTGTCTGCCTGGGCTGGTGGTGGCTTCGACAACATCGGATCGGGTTCCTCCGGCTCTAACTCCGGGTTCAACAATCTCACCGGATCGGCATCTGATGGTACTGGCGGCATCCCGGCAATTCCGAAGTTCGCCAAAGGCGGCATTTTCGGGAAAGACGGCGTGGTTCCGCTGCGTGCGTACCAGAAAGGTGGCATCGCTGACTCTCCACAGCTGGCGCTGTTTGGTGAAGGGGATATGAACGAAGCCTACGTTCCGCTTCCGGATGGGCGTTCCATCCCGGTTACGCTCAACGCAGAGGGTGTTAAAGGCGGCGGTGGCGGCGTTTTCTCACCTGTCAGCATTGAGATTAACGTCAACAGCGACGGCAGTGTTTCGGAGAACAGCAATTCCGAAGGCGCATGGAGTCAGGCAGCGCAGCGCATGAAGGCGATCGCGCTTGAAACCATCGCTCAGGAGAAGCGGCCAGGCGGTTCGCTCAACCCTAACTCTCAACGTAACTAACCACGGCTGCCCCGGAAGGGGCAGCCTCACAAGGATGTGAGATGGAAAGACTGACTTTTAACTGGTATCCCGACTACGAGTCGGAAAAGACCGTGAAGCCTAACGTGACGGTGCTGAATTTCGGTGACGATTACGAACAGCGCCAGGCCAAAGGTCTCAATCGCATTAAAGAAGAGTGGAGCCTGACATTTACGCGCTCTTACGACGTTATTAATGCCGTCGATGACTTTTTGACGGCACGCGCGGCCGTTGAGTCGTTCTACTGGACGAACCCTCGTGGCAAAAAGATGGTTGTGGTGTGCGACAGCCATACTGTGAAGCGTTACCAGGGCTATCTCGTTCTCACTGCGACCTTCCGACAAATTTATGAAGGATAATTCAACCCACTAGATAAGTAAGCACTTATTTACTATTATCTATAGGCGCTGACAGGATGTTGGCGCCTCTTTATTTCAAGGAAGAAACGATGGGTATTAAAGCTGATATTCAGAGCTTGTCGCCCTCCGCGCTCATTGAGCTGTTCGAACTTGATATGTCGAACACCACCTCTGGGGGCAAGCTGTTTTTCCACGCTGGTACAAACGAACTGATGGAGCCAGTCGTTTGGCAAGGCGTGTCCTACGAACCGTGGCCAATCAAGGCGTCAGGCTTTGATAAGACTGGTCAGGGTACTTTGCCGCGTCCAAAAATCCAGGTCTCCAACTTTGCCGGAACTGTCTCCGCTGAAGTTCAGGCAAACGACGATCTGGTTGGCTGTCGCATCATCCGCAAGATGACGCTGGCGCGTTTTCTCGACGCGGCCAACTTCAAAGACGGGAATCCAACCGCAGATCCAAATCAGCACTTCCCGGATGAGATGTGGTTCATCGAACAGAAGACTCTCGAAACCCATGAGGTTGTCGAGTTTGAGCTGTCGAGTGTGTTCGATCTGATGGGCGTGCAGCTGCCGTACCGCCAGATCATCAAAAACACCTGCCCGTGGAAATACCGCGGTCCAGAGTGCGGCTACACCGGCCCCTATTTCGACAAAAACAACCAGCAAACCACCATGTCAGGCGCGGATTACTGCACGAAACGCTACGACTCATGCAACGCACGCCGTAACTACTTTGCCAATGGCGTAATCCACTTTGGCGGGTTCATTGGAGCAACGCGTTATGGGTAATAGAGCTTTCCCTGAGCTTGGTTCGGACGTTATGCAGGAAATCTATCTGACAGCCATCAAACGCTACCCGAACGAAGCGTGTGGCTTTCTGGTACGTACCACTGGCGAGAAATATCGCTTCATGGAAGCCCGGAACGTGTCGGAAAACCCGGAAAACACGTTTGTTATGCACGCTGACGACATTATCGCAGCGGAAGATGCGGGAGACGTGGTTGCCATCTGGCACTCCCACACTGACGAATCAGCTGAAGCGTCAGACGCCGACCGCGCCGGATGCGAGGCAACGGAAGTTCCGTGGCTGATTCTGGCTGTTCGGAAGAACGTCGAGGGCGATGCGCCATTTCACTTCAGTGAGATGAATGTGATCACCCCAGACGGCTTTGAGATGCCTTATCTGGGGCGGCCCTATGTGTTTGGTGTCTTCGACTGCTGGATGCTGTGCCGCGACTACCTGAAGCGTGAGTTCAACGTCGAGTTGAATCCAAACCCGCACCTGCATATTCCATCGTGGTACACGGGCGATACCGACATTCTCGATCAGAACTACCGCAATGAAGGGCTTGTTCGTCTGGCGCCGGGGACGGAACCCCAGCGTGGTGACGTCTTCTTCATTCAGTACGGAAAGATGCCTGACCACTGCGCGGTGTACATCGGAGACGGAATGATCCTGCACCACCAGATCGACCGTCTGAGCTGTCGCGCTTATTACGGTGGCATGTACCAGAAACACACGACGCACCACCTGCGTCACAGAGACTTACTCAAGGGAGATGAAACGTGTCTGAGTTAGTTCATGTGCAACTTGGTGGCCCGATGGCCAGACATTTCGGCCGCCACTGGCATTTAAAAGTGCGCAACACCAAACAGGCGTTGGATTTGGTCGAAGCCAACCGTCCGGGCTTAAAAGCCTGGATGAAACGCAACATGAAGACCTACGACAGTTACCACATCCAGATCACCAATAAGCAGGGGCATAAGTGGTCGGTTGATGAGAGCGAGTTTCAAATGATGGGGCAGTCCGACAACATCGCGAAGATCCGCATCACGCCGGTTCCTCGCGGTAGTGGCGGTAAGGCTTTTGGTTGGTTCCAGACAGTCGTAGGGGCACTCGTCATGGTTGCCTCATTCTGGTTCCCAGCGCTGGCCCCGCTCGGCTTGTCGCTAATGATGGGAGGTATTTCGCAGTTAATTTCGCCCCAGGCGACCAATGACAGCGTAAGGCAGGCAGATAACTCGAACTCGTTTTATTTCGACGGGCCACAAAACACCACTAACCAGGGCAACCCGGTTCAGCTCATTTATGGCGAGGAAATTCTGGTCGGCTCACAGGTTGTGAGTTCTTCGATCACCATCGACCAGCTTTAGTAAGAAGGGAAATTTTTGAACATGGAACAGTTCAAGAAGAAGAGACTGCCTCTCCTGATTGCAGGTGCTGGCGGTAAGAAAAGCAGTGGCTCCAGCCGCACGCCGGTTGAAGCCGACGATACCGTAAACTCGCGTGCTATGGCGTCCATCCTCGACCTGCTCGGGGAGGGTGTCATTGGCGGGCTGGTGGATGGCGCAAAGTCGATCTTCGTTGATGATCTGCCAATCCTTAACGAAGACGGGTCTCCAAACTTTAGCGGTATCACGTGGGACTTCCGCGATGGTTCACAAGACCAGACGCCGATGTCCGGGTTCGATTTCGTTGAAACGCCGAAGTCAGTCAACATCCAGTTGAAAAGAATGCACGACGTTACGATTGCCATCGATAACGATGAGGCAGACCGTGTCCGCGTCATTCTTAAGTTCCCGTCTCTGCGTAGCATCGACAAAAAGACCGGTGATACCAACGGTACGACCGTGAATTACAAATTCCAGATTGCCAATGGCGATAATGCCTTCAAGGACGCCATCGCAGAAGGGGAGAGCACTTCCGAAATTACGCTGACGGCAAAAAAGACGGGCGTCTACTACCGCAGCTATGAGCTAAAACTGCCCAAGCCAGGTCGTGCCTACAAGGTTCGCGTGCTTCGTCTGACCGATGACAGCAACACTCAGTACATCTTTAACGATACGTGGGTGGACTCTATCGGTGAGATTGTTGATACGCCGATGAACTACCCGAACTCCGCGCTGGTTGGTCTCAAGGTCAACTCAGAGCAGTTCGGCAGCTCGATGCCGTCTCGTTCGTATCTGGTGCGTGGCCTTAAGATCCGAGTCCCGTCCAACTACGACGAGCACACAAACACCTATATCGGCGTATGGGATGGCACATTCAAGCTGTTGTCATCTTCCAACCCTGCCTGGATTCTCTTCGACCTGCTTACCAACGCCCGTTATGGCCTGGGGCAGTACGTTTCTGAGTCCATGATTGACCTCGGGCAGATCTACCAGATTGGGCGCTACTGCGACGAAGAGATTGACGATGGTTTCGGTGGCAAAGAGAAGCGCTTCGCTATCAACACCCAGATCACCAGCCGTCAGGATGCGTACCGACTGATTCAGGATATCGCTGGCGCCTTCCGCGGAATGGTCTTCTGGGCTGGCGGCATGGTTAACGTCATGCAGGATAGTCCGTCAGATCCGGTCATGATGTTCACCAACGCGAACGTCAAAGATGGCATGTTCAGTTACAAGGGATCTGCGCGTAAAGACCGTCCGTCAGTGGCTCTTGTGACCTACAACAACAAGGAAGACGGCTACAAGCAGAACATCGAGTACGTCGAAGACCAGGAGGCGATGCGTCGTTATGGCGAGCGCAAAACCGAAGTGGTTGCGTTCGGCTGTACAAGCCGTGGCCAGGCGCATCGTGTCGGTCTGTGGCTGCTGTATACCGCACGCATGGAGTCCGACGTTATCAGCTTTACGGCAGGGCTGGATGCTTCCTTCCTGATGCCGGGCGAAACGGTGCTGATTCAGAACAAATACCGTGCTGGTAAACGCAACTCTGGCCGCATTGTGGCGTTCACAAAGAACAGCATCACTCTCGACGCACCGGTTACGCTGAATAAGGCTGGTAGCTACATCCGGATCTTGAATCAGGAAGGAGAAATCGTTGAGCGCGATATTCTTGAGACCGGGGAAGACATTACCAAAGTAACCTTCTCCAAAGCGCTCAATTCTGGTGATATGCCGGTTATGAATGGCGTCTGGACGATTACCGAGCCAGATCTGGAACCAATGCGCGTGCGTGTTATCAACGTTGCCCAGGGCGAGGCTCAGGGGACGTTTGACGTTACCGTTGTCCAGAATAACGCATCGAAGTACGAAGCCATCGACAACGGCGCGACGCTGATCCCCGAGAACAACACCGTTCTCGACCCGACTTATTCGAAGCCGACCAACCTGCAGGTGACGGAAGGGACGTATATCTCCAGTCCGGGCAACCTCTCAATCAAGCTCGTTGCCACCTGGGAAGGTAAGTCTGCGGAATATTGGATCAGCTGGCGTCGTTCCGATGAGAACAACGTCTCTAACTGGCAGTCCGCACGCGTTACCGAAGAGCAGTTCGAGATCCTCAATATTGCCGAGAATGGCCAATACGACATTCAGCTCTATGCGGTTTCGTTCAGCGGCAAGAAGACGGACATCATCAGTACCGTTTACCAGGTGAAAGGTACGATGACGCCGCCAGGCTCTCCTACCTCTCTGACGGCCGTTGGTGACTACCGCAACGTGATTCTGAATTGGGTCAACCCGGACTCAATCGACCTCGATCACATCAACGTGTACGCCTCCCAGACCAACGATCTGGAAACGGCAAAGTTGATTGCAGAGGCTGCCAGCACCACGTTCACCCATGCCGGTCTTGGGGATAGCGAGACCTGGTACTATTGGGTTCGCGCGGTGAACAAGCGTGGCATGTTAAGCCCGCCGAACTCCAATCTGGGTACGGAAGCGATGACGCGAGACGTCCTCTCATTCCTTACCGGGAAGATCACCTCTTCCGAGCTGGGACAGGAGCTGCTGGAGGAAATCGACTCTAAAGCCTCTCAGGATGCGGTCGACGCCATCAACAAACAGATGGAAGAAAGCCTGAAAGAGCTTGATCAGTCCGTTGCCGATCTGGACAGCAAACTGGAAGACACCAGCGGTCGGCTTGAACAGGCCCAGAACGACCTCAAAAATGAAGTCTCTGGCACGCTGGACAAGGTCAACGACGCGCTGCAACAGGTTGAGGACTCTAATGCGGCTCTGGTTGAGTTGCAGGAGACCGTTTCCGAGCAGGGCAAAGCCGTTGCAGGTGCTGTGGAAGCGGCACACGCTGCGCTCGACAATGCCTCCGCGCTGATTGCTGAAGAGCGTGAAGCCCGTGTCGAAGGCGATAAGGCAAATGCCAAACAGATTGAGGCAATGAAATCCTCCGTCGATGACAGCGTTGCCGCCGTCGAAGAGATGAAAAAGACCGTTGCCGAAGTCGAACGCGCCAGCGCGGAAGTATCGACCAATATCGAGGCTCTGGCTAAAACCAATATTGACCTCGCTCTGCGTCAGGATGAAGACCAGCACAAGCAAATGGTCAATAACGCGAAGATCGCCACCACTCAGAAGACGTTTGCCGACGATATGTCTGCAATGGCCTCAAAAGTGGAAGAGATCCGCGCAGAAATTGGTGAGGACATCCGGGCATCGATTCTGGAAGAGACAACGGCTCGCGTAGAGGCTGATAAGGCTATTGCGACGCATATCTCCAAGCTGGAAGCCCAGCTCAACGACGATATCTCAGCGGCCATTGTTGCTGAACAAGAGGCGCGTGCGACTGCGGACGAAGCGCTTTCTCGTCAGATCACCACGTTGCAGGCGAAAGTTGAAGGGGATATCAGCGCGGCACTCACTGAAGAGCAGATTGCCCGAGCCACAGCGGATGAGGCGCTATCGAAGCAAATCACCCAACTGAAGGCCCAGACTGGTGAGGACATCAAGGCCGCTGTCGACACGGAGACGAAAGCGCGTACAGATGCCGACTCTGCTCTGGCCGGGCAGATCACCAATCTTCAGGCTCAGACCGGCAAAGATATCAACGCTGCTATCACATCCGAAGCCACCGCGCGTGCAAATGCTGACGGTGCTCTCGGTAAGAGAATTGATACAGTTAAGGCTGAAGTTGATGGTAACTCGGCTCTCATCCAGGAGCAGGCGAAGGCCATTGCTGATACCGATAAGAAGGTTTCTGCTGCCTGGACACTGAAGATGGAAACGTCTACCAGTGGCGGCCAGAAGTACGTTGCAGGTATCGCGCTGGGTATCGACAGCACCGGTCTATCGCAGTTTTTGGTTCAGGCAGACTGTTTTGGTCTGGTCAACTCCGTAAACGGGAAGATCACAACGCCGTTTGTCATAGAGAACGGTGTTGCTTATATGAATGGAGCATGGATTAAAGACGGGACGATCAGTAATGCCAAGATTGGCAACGTGATTCAGTCAAATGACTATGTTTCAGGAAGATCCGGATGGAGTATTCGTAAAGATGGAACAGCCGAGTTTTGCAACGGAACATTCAGGGGAAATGTAGATGCTAATTCTGGCACGCTGAACCACGTCACTATCGCTGACACATGTATCATTAATGGCACGCTAAGAGCTGAAAAGATCATAGGCGATGTTGTTAAAGCAGCGGGTAGGGAGTTTCCTCACTTTAAAAACCCGACAACAGGGGAGTATTTATATGCTAACGGAAGTCTGACCGTCACTGTTCATGACGATCAATCTTTTGACCGACAGATAATTATTCCACCCATTTTATTTTCGGGAAGCTCATATGAAAGTAATACGAGTAACGATGTCTGGGATGAATGTACTTTTAAAGTTACTCATAACGGGTCACTGATTTATCAGGCAACAAGTTCAGGGAAGCAGGAATGTTATAATGCGATTTTTGACATGCCTGCAGGTCGTGGTGCCAAAACACTGACATTTACTGCAAGTACAAGAGGAAACAGTGGAGGTTGGCCTCGATCTCGTGTCAGCGACCTATTAGTGATAGTCGTTAAAAAGAGTACTTCAGGTATTGTTATTAGCTAACTCAATGCGTTAATTGTTATTTTATGCAGTGTAGAAATGCGTTTTTATAACAAGTAATATAGGTATGTACTTACTTATGGCGGGCATGGATGCCCGTCCTTTCAAGGAGAGAATATGTGGTACAGGGAAGGTACTATCACATTTACACAGGGAAGTGACGCACTTTCTGGTACTGGCACGTACTGGAATGTGACCGCCAACGGCGTTTTGCCGGGCATGATCGTCATCGGCCCTGACAACAAATTGTACGAAATTAAGCGCGTAATTAGCGACACAAGTCTGATTCTCGCGGAACCGTACACGGGTGAGACCCAGACGGACGTTCCGTGCCGCATCATCACAACCTATGAAGGCGACTTAACGCAGTTCAGCGCACGCTTTACCGCGCTCATGACCCGAATGTCAGCCGACTCGAAGATGATGCGCAGCTGGTTGACGGCAGTTGATGAGGTAACGCTTGAGCGTGAAGACGGTACGGAAGTGACCGTGAAGTCGCTGACGCAGATCGTCGATGAGCACAACGCAAACCAGAAATGGTATACGGATAACGCCGACGCCATTAACGCCGCTGGCGACAAGGCCAGGGAAGCTGCTGCCAGTGCTGCTGCCGCTACAGAAAGCGCCAATACAGCGTCTTCTAAAGCCACCGAAGCAAGCCAGAGTGCCGCGGCCGCGGCTGCATCAGAAGAAGCGGCGGCGGGCCATTCAGCACTTGCGGCAGAAAACGCCAATAAAACTGGTGAAGACAGGCAAGCAGCGGAAACGGCAGCCACCAGCACAAACGCAAGCAAAGAGGCAGCAGAAGCGGCTAAAACTGGCGCGGAAACAGCGCAAGCAGGATCCGAAGCAGCACAAGCAGCGGCAGAAACTGCAAAGGCTGGCGCGGAAACGGCACAGGCTGGTGCTCAGGCGGCGCAAACAGCAGCGGAAACGGCGCAAAGCAAAGCGGAAGTATCAGCGCAAGAGTCAGAACAGCACAAAAACGAATCCGCAAGCAAGGCGGCAGAATCAGCGCTAAGCGCAGGCACTGCCAAAACCGAAAAAGAAGCGGCAGAACTGGCGGCTGACGAGGCTGAACAGCACAAAACAGAGGCAGGACAATTCAAAGATGAATCAAGCCTGTATGCGGATCAGTCATTAGCGTCAAAGGATGAGGCCAAAACATTCAGTGATCAGGCGAAAGCGGCAGCAGAAACAGCGGCAACTGACGCAGCGCAAAAGGCAGCGGATAAAACAACCGAGGCTATTACGGTGACTGTAAATGACAGCGTTCAGAAAGCTGAAACCGCCGCGCAGGAATCAAAGCTACATAAAGAACATTCCAAACAATTCAGGGATGAAGCCAAACAATTCAGAGATGAGGCTGAAAGTTTTGCTGGCTCAATGGTTGTTGGTGACGCTTCATTAACGCAAAAAGGTATTGTGCAACTGTCAAGCGATGACGCGAGCGATAGCGAAACATTGGCAGCCACGCCAGCAGCAGTAAACAAAGTAAGGTTAGCCGCAAACGCAATCAATGATTCACTTAGCGCCGCGCTTGCTGGCAAAGCACCAATTAACAGCCCTGTATTTACGGGAACACCGCTGGCAGAAACGCCGGACGCGGCAACAGGATCCGAGATTGCAAACGCGCGTTTTGTAAGAAACCGGATCGCGGAGTTGCTTGATTCAGCGCCAGCCGCGCTTGATACGTTGAATGAATTAGCGGCTGCATTGGGTAATGATCCTAATTTCGCGGCAACTGTAAACAATAACATTGCCCAAAAATTAGATAAAAACCAGAACGGCGCGGATATTCCAGATAAAGACATGTTTTTGAGGAATATAAAATCACCAAAAGCCTTAGATATTGGCAATATAGGCGGGGGAGGTGAATGGACTACTGCCGAATTTATTTCGTGGCTCGAAAGTGTTGGAGCGTTTAATCATATTTATTGGGTGTGCAAAGGATCATGGAGCTATGCAAATAACAGGGTTATTACAGACACAAACGGCAACGGCAAAATCCCATTAGCCGGATCCGTTATAGAGGTAATGGGTTATCGTAGCGCGATGACTATACGCGTAACTACGCCGACAACCGTTATGGATGGCGTGGCAAATGCGCAATTTACTTATATTAACCACGGGAACGACTATTTACCAGGCTGGCGCAGGGATTACAACACCGCCAATCCACCACCAGCACAAGACCCAATTCCGGTTGGTGTTCCGTTACCGTGGCCCACTAATACACCGCCGAACGGGTACGCATTAATGCAAGGCCAGGCGTTTGATACTGGCGCTTACCCGCAATTAGCCGCCGCCTACCCATCCGGCACACTGCCAGATATGCGCGGAATGGTTATTAAAGGTAAACCGGATAACAGGGATCCGTTGTCATTCGAGGATCAACAGGTGATGTGGCATGGTCACACCGCATCAGTAGCAGCAACCGATCTTGGATCGCCTGGTACAAGCTGGTTCGACTATGGCACGAAAGGTACAGACGCGTTTGACTACGGCGCAAAAGGTAGTGATACACAAGGCAACCACTCACACGGTTTAAGGCGTTCTGGTGGCTCAGGTAGTTCTACGCTCAGAATTGACATTGACGCTAACTACTGGCGTGGAGAGTACAATTGGGATGCAATTTCCGCCGCTGGTGCACACGCGCACAGTACATACATCGGCGCACATAGCCACAGTGTAGGGATTGGCGGTCACTCGCATACAATAGAGTTAGGCGCACATAGTCACGGCGTAACGGTTGACGGCACGGGTGGTGAAAACATCGTCAAAAACCTGGCATTTAACTATATTGTGAGGCTTGCATAATGAACATCGAATTTTCAAGCGAAGAAAGAATAATCAACGTGTTTTTCTTTGATGAATCAAGCGGCATGTTTATTGACTCCGGTCCTGTTCATGTTGCGCCGTTTACCGGATTGCCACCAGGTTGCACGACCATTGAGCCGCCAGAAGAAAAGGAAAACACAGCGCTATGCTATGATCGGACTATCGACAAATGGCACTATGTTGCAGACTACCGAGGAAAAACGGTATGGAACAAGGAAACAGCGCAACCCTTTGTTGTTAACACGCTTGGCGATATACCGGAAGAATTCACAACAATTGAGCCTGATACACCATACGATAAATGGAATGGCGTGATGTGGGTAACTGACAGGGAAGCCGAGAAAAACGCCAAAACGTTCGAGCGTAATGCTAAAAGAGTCGAGTTAATGGAAGAAGCAGAAGCCAGGATCAAGCGGCTGGAACGGGCGAAGAAATACAGCATTGCAACCGAACAAGAGGGAGAATTGTTAGAGCAACTTGAAATATATACTGTAATGCTGGCAAGGGTTGACACAACAAAAGATGATTGCGAATTCCCGCCAGCGCCATAAACTATATCGCGGGGCCATTGCCCCGCTTTTTCTTTGTGTACCAAATGTTGACCAAATACAGGTTTACAAAGAAAAAGTTAACATAAGCAACTAATTTTAAACGATATTATTTTTTATTGTTCTTTTCGGATAATTGCCCGTTCAGTAGGTAGCAGCTTAAATTCATAATCAGCCAATTTCCCGTGCCGCTCATTATCAGCAGGATCGCGGAATATAACCAACTCTTTCCCATAACATACGATTTCCATAGGATGAAAATCCGGTTGCGCCCATTCGCTAGTAGCATGTTTATGTTTGATTAATACCGTTGCGCCCATCGGCGGCAATCCTTCACCGTCCCACAGCGGCTGTATTGGGTTGCACTCGCATTGCGGCTGTTCGCCTTGCTCATTCTCAATGGTGGCGGCGGGTAAGGCTGTCACGGGGAACGTGCCTACATGGACTAAAGTCGGTGCAATTTATGGTGCTCGTGTGTAAGTACTTACCTACCATGTAAGGGTGATTTGTGGTATAAAACAGCCATCCCGATTTGACGATTCATGGAGGAAATAATGTCGAACGAGATGGCAGGCGTAACGCCAGAGCAGGTAGAGCGCATTGCCGCTATCGTTGCGCGCGAAGTTGTCGGCAAATTAGGTAAGGAGCTACGTGAGGAAATTGGCCAGGAGGTCAATGATCAGCTCAGAACCTACTTTGGTGATATGACACCAGCGCAACACAGCATTCAGCACTCCAACCTGGACAAACTACTTAATCGGCTAGACGCCATCTCCAGTGGGTTCTTTGGCGGCATTATCTCAAAGATAACGTCGTTCCTGATTACCGCGCTGCTGCTGGGTCTGGCCGCTTATGGCGTGAAGAATGGACTGCAATAACAGGAGATCAAGGATGAAAACTCCGAGAGGCATTCGTAATAACAACCCTGGCAACCTCGACAAAGGTTCGCCGTGGCAGGGGTTAATTGACAACCCTGCCGAACCGCGTTTCTGCACGTTCAAAGATCCCGTATGGGGCATTCGAGCGCTGGCAGTAACGCTCATTACCTACCACGACAAGCGCCGCGCGAAGGATGGCTCCAGCATCGATACGATCCGCGAAGTCATCGAACGCTGGGCGCCTCCGCATGAAAACAACACCGTAGCTTACGTGAACGAGGTATCTAAAGCCGTTGGCGTGACCCCGGACATGATTATCGATCTGCACGACTACGACACTCTGCGTCCGCTGGTGGAGGCGATTATCCGTCATGAAAATGGCCGTGGCCCGCTCAAAACGCCGAACACCTGGTATGCGGCAGAAGTTATTGAGGAAGGTCTACGTCGCGCTGGTGTCGTTAAGCCGGTGAAAACCGTGAAGGCTGTTCCTGTAACCAAAGAAACTGCCGGTGCGACCGTTACGGCGGGAATTGGTCTGGCACAGCTGGCCGACGTCATGCCACAGGTCTCTGCGGCAATGGACAAGGCGCAGGGACACATCACCAGTGGTGATACGGTTCGGATCATCTTCGGTATCGCGACCATTGTGGTGGCTGGCTTTATCGCCTGGTCACAGGTGCGAAAACACCAGAACGGGATGGTCTGATATGACCGGCAGCCTATTTTCAAAGCTGAAGTTTGCTCTGATGACTCTGGCTGCCGTTCTTTTCGTGCTTGTCGGTGCTTATACGATGGGAGGTCGTGCGGCCCGGCAAGCAATCGAAGAGAGGGCCAGACAGGAGGACAGGAAAAGGCTTCAAAGCACAGTGGACGTCAAAAATGAGACACTTAATGAAGTGCGGCGGAAAGATGCTTCTGCTGTTCATCGCGAGCTGCATGATAAGTGGCTGCGTGATTAAGACACAGACTTCCGGCGTGCTGTTCTGCGATGCAGCAAACCCTATTTATGTCAGTAACGACGACTTTATGACCGAAGAGACGGAACGTGAGATCCTCTTCCATAACACGATGGGAGAGCGGTTATGCAACTGGCAGCCCGGACAAGCAGCGAGTTAGAAAAAGCCCCTCAATCGAGGGGCTTCTTTATTTTCCACCAAACAACTTCTCAATGCCTTTTGTGGGATAGAACAGCGAATTGGCGTTATCACCCGTAAGAGGGGTAAAGCCTAACTGCTTATAAAACCGCATCGCATTCTCATTTTTGGCGTCAACAAACAAAGCGTAGATCCCAACGGCCAGGGAAGCCCGGTATACCACTTTCATCGCATGTGCCACCAGCGTTTCCCCATACCCTTGTCGCTGGATACTTTTGTCTATTGCCAGACGACCGAGCGTAACGCTTGGGGCGTCGGAATAGGGGACTTTACGCTGTTGAGTGTTGGAAGGAAGCGTGTTTCTTGCAAAGCAGCTCCCGGACAACGTGTAAAACCCCATCACTTTCGGTATCGGATCTCTCGTCAGAAGCAGATATCCGCGTAATATACGCCCGCTGTGTTGCTGGGCGAGGCGATTGTTAAGAAAATCATTGAGAGACGTTTCTCCGCAGTCGAAGCATGAGAAATCATATACAGCCTCTTCTGAAAACATCTCAATGGTCAGGTTGGCCACGTCTTACTCCATGCTTTGTAGACGCTCGGCAGCTCGTTTCAGCCTATCATTCGGTGCAGGCGGGTTACTGATGGCATCCATCACTATATTCCATGACTCTTCGCTAAGAATCAGGCGACGATGTTGCTCTATCACTTCCGCAGCACGTTCAGAGGCACTGGCAACCATAAACTGAGTAATTGTCTGGTTGGTCATTGCCGCAGCTTCTTCGATCATGCTCTTGTCGTCGTCGGTTAATCTGAGATCGATGCGCTGTTTTTTCAGTGCTGACATGCTTGTACTCCTAGCCCCACGCCTTGACTCGCGAGGCATCTCTATAGTCGATTTTTCAGTTTTCAGTTTTCAGTTTTCAGTTTTCAGTTTTTCGATTTTCAGTTTTTCGCATTTAGTTTTGTAGACGGATTACGCCACTCTTTGTACGGCATCTTTCCGTACAAGAACTATAAAGCCAATCGAATAAACTTTCAACTGATTGTTTGTCCTGTGAGCCAACACCCGTACTGCCTATCATTTCACCTTTACACCGTAGCCGTAGGCATTTAGGCTATATCGCATATAAGAAAACAAGTTGTTTCATACGACAATAATTCACGCAAAGGGAACTCACCAATGACCAAGATCATTGTGGTTGGCGGCACAAAAGGCGGCCCAGGCAAATCTACCGTTGCCCAGCAAATTGCGGTATGCCTCAAAGTTAAAAAGAAAAAGAAGGTTCATGTAACCGATATTGATATTCAGCGCACAACTACGAGCTGGTGTGAAGACCGTCGCCAGAACGAAGATCTTGAGCTAATCCCGTTCGCATACGTTCAGGACGACATCGTCAAACATCTTAAATCACTTCAGGGACGCACCGATTATGTAGTGGTGGATGCTGGTGGCTTTGACTCCGAAATTCAGCGTCTGGCGATGCTTATGGCTGACGTGATTATCATCCCGCTGCGCCCTAAGCGTCGTGATTTGAAATCCCTGCGTGATATCGACCCGATTATCGACAACGTTCGCAACGTGAACGAGACTGTGAAGATCCGCGCGGTAGTGAACCAGTGTCCGTCACTGCCTTCCCAGGCGTCACGTATTCTGGCAGCGAAGGAAATTGTCGAGACATTCGGCATCGAGGCTGCGCCGGTTAACCTGTACAACCGTAACGTTTATGACGACGCGGAAGAGGCAGGTCGTTCTATCTTTGAAATGACTGGCGCCGAACGCGATAAGAAGGCAGAAGCCGAGTTCGAAGAGTTTGTAGATTACATCATGAGTCTGGAGGAAGAATAATGTCCATGAGAATGGGAGACCTTGCAAAGCGCAAAGATCCGGAAGAACCGGTAAAAAGCAGCACCCCAATGCGCCAGCCAGTCAGACCGCAGGGGCGTCCGACTCGTGGGAAAGAGAAGATTAAGAGCCGCACAATGTCGCTGGAAGACGAGTACTTCGATCTGCTGGAGATGATGAAGTTCATCCCTCGTTTCGAGAAATTCACCCGTTCTGACGTGATTCGTGCAGCCATTTTCCATCTGGCAGAGAAGTCACCGCAGGAAATCGAAGACATCGTGAAACTGAACGAGGCGATTACAGCTGCCGACGTCACGATGCGTACCGATGAAATCAAACGCGAGCTGATGAAGAAGAGTTGAGAATAAGGCGCCGGTTGGCGCCTTTATTTTAAAGTGGTTTATTTATTGCCAGACGGTAATACGTAGTAGCGGATTGTAGTACCCTCCATTTCAACAATCTTGAATGCCAGGTTTTTATATTCGACTCTTGTTTTCGCATCGGAAAGAGGCACAGAAAACTCGGTCTTAGTCTCATCTAAGCCTGGGTAGCTTTCAGCATAAATGAATTTAAGGTCGTCGCCGCTTTTACCATTATAAGAAATAGACTGTACAATCTTTTTTACCACATGGCAGGGGGCATTCTGTGTGAATTTGATAGATATTTCGGTGGCGTCGAACGTCGTGGTGTTAGGGGGTGATATAGTGTTTTTGGCCTTGTCATACTTGACGCTATCAGTATGGCTCACTACTTGCCCTGCAATGGTCTTAAGGCCCACAGCATTTGGGTCTTCAAAGTTGCGATAGACTCCACCACCAACGTGGCAATAGTTGCCTGCTTTAATCTCAGACATCGAACCCGAAGCGTTACCAAGAGTGACCATGTCGGTTTTTAACGTGGACACAAGCGTGTTATAAACGGCAAGGTCGCCCATTTTCGCCTTTGACTCTACGTTAGATGCCGGCGATATTTCTTGGGTTAAGATCGGTTTTACAGTGGTATTTTGTTGTGGGTTACTTTGCTGTGCGCAACCGGCTAATAATAAAACCAAAAGTGCCGCTGACTTATTCGTCTTCATTCTTAATTCCCTTTCTACGTGATTGGTACATCGTTTATTTCTGGACGTTTCTTAAGTTGTTGACGCTATTTTGTGTCTGGGTAATCTACAATAATTTGTTACATTTAACAATGTTGCAACCGTCTGGCGTGCAGGTGCTTCGAAGCAGATCTTAAGGCTGCATACCATGAGACTAAAACCAGGTCTGGTGGGTACTTTTGAACCTGCTTCCGTATATATAAATACTAAGTTACTTATTATTATTTATACGGAAGCAGGTCTTTCTTTGCTGACTTCCCAGACACATTCCCTTCTGTTACCACTTCCAAAAACTGTCTCCAGTCGCTATGATTCGCCCATTATGATAAGTAAGTAACTACCTATCGGCGGGGCACATGAGCCAGATCTTCTTTAACACTATTAACAACGACCAGTACGACTTCATGACCGAGTGGGACACCACAGTCATGGACAAGTGGGTGGCCGAGAATATTGGGCTGTCACGCTGCAAGGATGAGGCGGAGCTGTTCGAGACAAAGTGGTTTGATTACCGCGACATGCACCCGCTTATGGCCACATGCCTCTTCACTGAGGCATACAAGCGCCAGTACTCATACATCATGCTGTCGCATGGCCGCGAACACTATGAGACGGCCCAATTCACTACCGGTTTGAAACGTGTGCCGTATCAGGAGCTGTCGACGGCCAACAAAACATCTCTCTGGAAAGCACGCCAGTTTGCCGACCAGTACTGCTGCTCTTATGACTACTTCATTTCCACCGTTCTTTCCGCAGCTGCACGCCGTCTGTGGGACAAATTACCTCGCCCCCAGCATCTCTGGCAGCCCGAGCTGATCGAGATATTCGAAGAGAAGTTAGCCAAACGCGCTGTAACCCGTCTGGATGACTCTCTGGTGAGTTTTAAGCATCTGGGAGACATGCAGCACGACCCGATTCAAGAACGCTATTTTGAGTGGGTTCTGGAGCGTCTGCGTGGCATTACCCGAGACAAACGCGTCCGTATCATCTTCTCCGCTGTCTGGTTGATGGAAATCGTGCCTGAGCGTGTGATTTACGCGCACTTCCCGGAAGAACTGGAAGAAGCACGGCGATTCTGTTGATCCCCTATTTGGCTTTTTTAGTATTAGAAAACAAATTGTTTAAGCACCAAAGGAAAGCACATGACCGAACTTTGCCACACAGGACGAGGGTTGTCTGAAGAGTTCGACGACGACTTCCAGAATCGACTCGCAGCCTACTTCTGTCGCGACCATGAGTTTCTGACTCGCGCGGGTGATCTGGTTGCGCCAAACCAGTTCTCCAATGCGGCCAACGCCATTCTGGTGAACATGGTGTCGGGCTACTACAGAATGTATAAGAGCGCACCGTCATCGTCGGCCATCCTCGACATGCTCAAACGCGCCAAACGCGATAAGACGATCCGCGAAGAGCTGTTCCCCGACGTCGTTGAGGCGTTTAAGCGGATTCTCGCTGAGAAGCTGTCAGACACGGCGTATATGGTCGACCAGGTCGCGACGTTTGCCAAAAGCGTAGCGTTCGACGACGCGCTGATTAAAGCGGCTGAGATGAAAGAGAAGGGCGATTTCCAGGGCGCGATGGCAATCATGGCCAAAGTCCAGCAAATCGGCTCTAACGAAGCGACCGGCATTTACGATTACTTCTCTGAATCAGCAGAGCGTTACAAGGCGCGTGAGTATGAGGCGTCCGACGATTACGTGCCAAACAGCATCACAACGGGTCTACCGCTGCTCGACAAGCTGCTTTACCAGAAAGGCTGGGCAAAGCGTGAAATGGTGCTGTTCATGGGCTTCGCGAAGTCTGGTAAATCGACGGCGATGGGTGAGTTCTCCATCAACGCCACGCTTGCCGGTTACAACGTCCTGTATCTGTCGCTGGAAGTTCACACCTCCATTCTGTCAGATCGCTTTGACGCACGTCTGTCTGAGACCGAAATGTCCAGGCTGGTGGAGCGCCGCGACGACGTCCATCGCAAACTGGCAGAGCTGGGCGCGACGAAAGGCGTGGGGAGCTTGTGGATTGTTGAACGACCGTCCGGAAGCATGTCGCCTGCAGATCTGGATCGTATGTTGGGCAGCATGAAAGCCAATGGCATGATCCCCGACATGGTCGTGGTCGACTACGCTGACCTGATGCGTGCCAGCTACGACCTCCGCGACGACCGCGCCAACATTCGCAGCATCTACACTGACCTGCGTGCGCTGTACGACAAACACAACGTTGCCGGCATCACTGCATCGCAGACTAACAGGGAAGGTGGTGCTTCAGAGGTGGCCACAATGATGCACGCAGCGGACAACATCGAGAAGGTGCGTATCGCTGACCTCGTTATCACGATCAACAAAACGGAAGAGGAAGAAGCGAAAGGCGAAGCGCGTCTGTACTTCGCTGGTTCACGTAACCAGAAAGGCGGCGTAAGCATCCGCGTTAAGCAGAACCTCGAACAAATGCGATTCATCGAACGCATTATGGACGTCCTCTAAAAAAAAGAAGGCGTGGAGAAACGCTCTCCACGCCGGTCTCCATAAGAGAACAAATTTTCTCTTTTGCCAAAGCCACAAAAGAAAAAACACATGAGCCTTTATGGTATTCAAATACCGAGGCTTATCAAGATATTACCTGCAAAAAGTAGGATTAAGAACGTGAGCGACTTGAAAGAATTACTGACCGAGCTGGATTTTGAGCAATGGCTCGATATGGAAGGAATCATCTACCGTCGTGGTGGCGTCAGTACGCGTGGACGAGAGGTCAACATCAAAGAGTGCCCGGTATGCGGCAGCTCGAACTGGAAGGTTTATTTCAATCTGACCAATGGCGTCGGCAAATGCTTTGCTGGTGATCATCCCGAAGAGATTCAGTTCAACAAGCTGGTCTTCCTCAAGCACTACAGCGGAAAATCCCGTCGTGATTTTGAAGAGTACGTCCAGAACGCGCTGATCTCACAAGGATGGGCGCCGAAGAAGGAAGAGATCGTGCTGGCCAGCAAGGTTGAACTCGAAGGGCCAGTAGCTCTCCCGCGACATTACGAACTCCCCATTGACGGTCGTATTCCTGATTATCTGGTGGAGCGCCATATCTCCCCGGATCTGGCCAAATATTTTGATCTGCGTTACTGCGTCGAAGGCAAGCACGCATACGTCGATCCGTACACAGACCAGGTCAAAGGGCAGGTGTTTGATATGCGCATCCTGATACCGGTTTACGATCTGGATGGCGTGATGAAGACCTTCCAGGGGCGTGACATTACCGGTGCAGCAGAACGCCGTTACCTCTTTCCGATGCAGCTGCCGGCGTCGGGTAAGTTTCTCTACAACGGCCACAATGCAGTCGGAAAACAAACGGTCGTTGTGTGTGAAGGGGCATTTGACGTAATGGGCGTGAAGCGAGCCATCTTCGACGAAGAGACGCTGCGGGATTATGTAGAGCCAATTGGCACGTTCGGGATGCACTTGTCCGGAAATATGAATGAGGACGCTGAAGATCAGTTAGGCGCGTTCCTGACGCTCAAGGCGCGTGGATTACGCAACGTCATCATGATGTGGGACAGCGAAAAGCAAGCGATCCGCAACACCATGTCGGCGGCCAAACGTCTCACCAGCATCGGACTAAATGTCAAAGTGGCCTGTCTGGGCGAGGAAGGTCTCGACCCTGGCGACGCGACGCCAGAGCAGATCCTCAAAGCCTATTATCGTGCCAAGCCGTACTCCAGACAGTTGGAGCTACAAAGCAAGGTACTCGGCATTAAAGCTCTTGTATAAATTGCACGCCGCTAATGATAAGTAGATACATACTTATTTTTCTGTAAGAATATGCGCGAAGAAGGAATTGAGGAACCTTTATGAAAGCAGATATTCAGAAGTCCGTTACCGAAATTATCGACAAATCAAGCGTAGAAATTGATACAGGAGAGCGCCAGAACATTATCGATGAGGCGATCCAAACTGCGCTGGAACACATCGCCACGTCTGTTAGTACCGCACCTCTTGCGGAAGGCTCGAAGTACATGCAGGTCTGGGTTCGTTTTGGAGAGTCCCCGGAGCTGCCTGGTGTTAAGCAGAAACGCGCGGCACTCGTCACGTTCACTCGCGAGATGAAAGATGCAACGATAGAAGTACGCGCCGGTGCATGGTACGACGGCCGCGTTGTCTACACCAATCAGGCGGTGTGCGATGAAGGTGAACGGTTTGAGGATATTGTCGACGCGACTCTTCGCGCGATCAAAGGCAGAGCCAGTGTAGATGATGACCCGTCCATCGCGGCGTTCCTGAGCATTGTCGAACTGCCTGAAGTTACCGAACGCGTTACAGATCTGACAACACCACCTGGTTTGCTGGAGTTGGTGGTCAGTGGTGATACCAAAAAAGCCGTTGAGCGCATTCGTGAGGTGGAATACGGCATCATCTGCGATATGTGCCGCAGCGACTTAGACCTGGTGCGCATCATTGTCGACGCGGGTCAAGCATGTGACGGTGTACTCGCCAGTTTTGCAGGGCAGGTGGCACGCCTGGCCAACGAGCTGCCGATGATTAAACAGGAGGCAAAATCCTACGCCGTCCACCATGCCAACGATTTATTGGAGCCATACCGGTTCGAAGCCGCTCAGGACAAAATGACTGGCTGGGCGACCTGGTAAGCCTCGATAAACCATTTAGCCCCTGGTGGGGCTTTTTTAAACTGCGCTCAATAAGTAAGTACACGACTATGGTTAGAAGCATCTCCACAAGAACAGATTTGTCGAAAATCCCGTCTATCTCCGGAAACAACGGTTATTCGCTGCGCTGCCCGGAAGTGAAGATCAACGGCCATGAGGCCCATTGCAGCTATACAGTCTGCCAGCACACCATCCTCGCCTACAAAGAGAAGCGTCTCCCGGCTACATCGTTCCAGTCCTGCGCTGCGGCCATTGCTGCTGGAAAATGCCAGGCGCTGAAGATGATGGTCGAAGAGATCCGCAAAGGCGAACAGCTCTACTTCATCGATATGACTGCGCTTATCAAAGAAGTGGAAGAGCAAAACGACCATGCCAGAACGCTCACCCGGAAGCGCAACACCATGACGATTAACAGTCTGGTTAAACGCACGAAGAAAACAGAACCAGCCAAACCCGAAACCACGTCCACCGATTCACTGGCGCCCGTCACTGATGTGTACGCGGCACTCATTGAAGAAGCAACCAAAGAAAACACATGAAAACTCCCGAGCGACCGATGGAGGTTAAACACTAATGGAAAAACTGATCGCCCTAAAGCACAAGCTGGATGCCATAAAAACGATGGGAACCAACGCCAAGAAAGAGGCACTGGCCAACCTTGATGAATTTGAGCAGAGCATGATCTCGCTAATGCTCAACCCATTCATTCGATTCGGTGTGAAGAAGTACAAAGTGGCCGAGCCACTCGATACTTCCGTACACAGCGACCAGAAGGTAGTCGAGCTGCTGGAGAAGCTGGCGGCGCGCGAACTGACCGGGAACGCGGCCGTTACTGCTGTCGAATCACTCGTTGCCTCAATGTGCGCTGACGGGCAGGACGTGTTTCGTCGCTTCCTGCTGAAAGATCCGAAAGCCGGTGTCGGTATCAGTCTGTGCAACAAGGTGTTCGAAAACCCAATTCCGAAGTTTGAGGTACAGCTGGCGTCTCCGTACAAGGAGAAAGGCGACAAATACCCATTTAAACCAAATCCAAAGGCCAAGTGGCCAATGATCGGCAGCCTCAAACTCGATGGTCTCCGGGTTATCTGCGAAGTCATCGTTGACGAGGAAGAGGTGAACTTCCTGACGCGTACCGGCAATCCGATTACGTCACTCGATCACCTTAAACCGGCCATGCTGGAGCGAGGCAGACTCTCCGGTTTCAAGCACATCTTTTTCGATGGTGAGGGTACTGCAGGTACGTTCAACCAGTCCGTGTCGGCGCTTCGCAAGAAGAACGTGACAGCCATTGGTGCCGTTTACCACATCTTCGATTTCTTCTTACCGGAGTGGCGTGCTCAGGCAAAAAGCAAAGAGTACCTGAAGACCGGCATGAAGCTGAAAGAGCGCCTGGCTATGCTGGTGGCGTTATTCCGCAACACTTGCGGGGAAGATTACGCGCAAGATATCCACCTGCATCCGTTCTACATCATCCATAGCCATGAAGACTTTATCGAACGCTTTATGAAGCGCCTGGACGAGAACGAAGAGGGGGAGATGGGCAAAGATCCGGATTCTGTTTACGAGTTCAAACGCACCCGCAGCTGGTGGAAGCTGAAAGACGAGGATTCCGAAGACGGTGAAATCATCGACTTCGAGCCAGGCGACCCGGACTCTGGCTTTGCGCATACGCTGGGCAAGATAGTGATTCGTCTGGAGAACGGCGTCATCGTTCGTGCCAGCGGTATTAAGCATAAGTACCTGGATGAGATCTGGAACAATCAGGAGAAGTATCGTGGACGCATCGTCGAGGTTCACTGCCATGAGAAAACGCCAGACGGTAGCTTACGCCACCCACGTCTGAAGTGGCCGAAATGCCTGCGAGATATCGAAGATCGTATTGGAGATAAAGACTGATGCTCGGCTGGATGATGGTATTTTTGGTCGTCGGCATTGTTATCGGCAGTCTGGTTATGTCCAGCTGCATCAACGATTACGTAAAAGCCGGTGTCATGCAGAGGCGCGGCCGCATTTACCGCATTGTAGATATCACGTACACACTGAAGGAGATTAAGGATGATCATGTTAAGTAAACGGGAGAAAGAAACTCTGCGTGAAATCAGCCAGTGGAAAGAGTTCTACGCCAACTGGAAGCCAAAGACCCGCGCCAAACTGGAACGTATGAATCTTGTCGCTAACGTTTCGCCAAAGGGATGTGTGGAGAATTATCAGCTCACTGAAAAAGGACACTCACTCTTGCAGCAATTGACTGAGGCGGGGGCGTTCTGATGATTCCATACATCCTATTATCTTTTGCTGGGGGCGTGGCCCTCGGCTTCAGTATCTGTCGCGACCTGGTCAGGCAGGAACTGAAAACCAAAACGCTTCGCATCGGTAAGCGTCTGTATCGGGTTGTTCACGAGACGGGAGTGCAGAAATGAGCAATTTGACCTCTTTCGACTGGTGGCTGGCAACCTACCTTGTGGCGGCCGGCGTCGGATATGCCTTTTACATTGGTCAGTTAATCGTAAAGCTACTGCTGATCAGATTTGCCAGCCATAAACGCATAGACGACGGTCTGTGGCGCCTGGGTTCTCTGCTGGAGACTCACTACGGCGAACTGAATGAGAACGAAACTATCACTATTCAAGCGAAGCGTTTTACGGCCATCATCACGAGAACGCCGGAACAGAAGGTGAGTTTGATCAAAAAGATAGCAACTGAACGAGTTACAGAAAAATAAGTATTTACTTACCTATCTTATATGTATAAGATTCACTTGTTTTCGTTGAGACGCGACTGTTTGAACGTTAAATATAACTGCAAACGAAGATACGTACCTGGCAGTAGCCTAAGAAGCCAAACACCAGCGAGGTCAGTTTCCAGCCTCGTCACCAAAATGGGACACACTGAGCGAGTGTGATTGCAGAACGCAGGATAGGGCATGTTGCACCACCCATGCCCTATTCGATGAAGTAACAGGATGGGCGGTTGGTTTTCCTCATTCCATTCCATCATCCCGGTTTCAGCCAGCTGACCGTCCATCCTGTTACGTCATTTCCATTACTTATGTCGTTTGATCTTGGGTTAAAAGCGGCGACGTAACCCGGCTGGCTTGGTTAGCCAGCGCACAACGTTGAGGTCACTGTTTTTATTTTAATCATACAGGTGATTCCACAGAGCTGTAGTGACTGATCAATATGTTGGGTCGAACATAAATCGGTTCAGTGGCCTCAACGTTGTGAAAGCAGGATTCTTTAACCCTCTGGTGAAATCATTGTTGCCTATGTAGCCCCTGGTTTCACAACATGGATGATTCCATACATCCAATAAGATCGAAGAATCTGGCGGCCGTCAACCGCCGAGAAGGATTCCAGATCTTCGCTCTATGTGAGCGAGCCATAAGCCTCGTCTGGCACTAACGTAAAGTGCAAGTTGCGGGAAAGTTCTTGGTTGCCTGGTTGTCCATGAACAAGTACCGCCGCGAAAATGATGGTGTAGCTCAGTGGTAGAGCGGTTGACTGTTAATCAACTGGTCGGTGGTTCGAGTCCACCCACCATCGCCAACATAGCGCTGAACGGTTTGGAGTTCGCCACCACCGTCCGAACGGAAAGACTCCGCAAAATGTCGCCAGACCGTTCAGCGCTGTGATAGACACGGCAGACGTTCTTAACCATTGCTTCTTAGCATCGTAGCAACACTTTTTTCAGCGCAAATAATTAAAGGGGCTTCGGCCCCTTTTGTAAGATTAGCAAAAAAGAACAATATTACTTGAAAAAAAAGACAAAGTTAGTCAATTTCATTTAATAACACCAATGTCATAATCGAGGACCTTGCTCCTCTGCTTAATTAAACCATTACCTGTTAAGTTTAATTTGAATAGCCAATTCTATCTTTTCTCTGAATTTTTTTGCATTTCCCTGTAAGTAAGGGTCCATTCGTTTGAATATCGATAGAAGCTTCCTACGATATGTTAAACTTGTAGAGTTAAATTCCCCCGTTGTTGTGTGTATCAATAATGCCTCACCTATATCATTAATCTGCCTTTCTTCGAGCCTGGTGTAACAGGTGACAACCATCTGTAATATGGATACTTTTGAGTACCCCTTCAATTTCAGGCTAGGAATAACATGCTCTAACATAGAGCCTAATACTTTCGTCGCTTCCTTAGGGATATACCTACTATCCTCCTTAGAATTATTAACTGTTTTTATATATGAACTTTGTTCTGCCCAATCTATAGCAATACCGAATAGGCGACATAGAAGATAGTGATATGGTGTTTGATGTTCTGCGATTGAGTCAATACTCTGAACTTTCATTTGATATAATATTTTTTCAGCAAAGTGTTTGAAATAATGCAGCCAAAGATGATCTTGCAATCTTTGATGAATACCTTGATGCACCATAATTTCGAACATTGTTATTCCAGAATTAATAGGACAACTAAATCTACTTTGCTCACGGTAAGAGCCAAGGGGCTTGTTTAGTATTTCTGATAACTTACTGTCTTCATCTAAACGCCAGCAAACAGATTCACCTATAGCTCTATATATGCCACTTTTACTTGCATACACTGAGTCGGCAAAGAAAAAGTGAAGCAAGCGGTTGGTTTCAGGTATCGCAAGACGTCCTCCAGTACATGTATTTTGGTTATTTTTAAGTTCTACATAAAGACGACTACCAGGTGAGTCAAGCAGCGAATTAATAAATCTATCAATGAAATCAGAACGAACGACCTCATCAGCACCAATAAGCCTCAAACAAAAATGAGGATATGCAAGTGAAAGATGCCTTGTAAGATCAGGAGAAGTTAGTATATTCAGCAAAACCTCTCGGGCTTTATCACTGGCTTCATAATTTGATGATAGCTTTTCACGCAAAGGACTTAGTAGGGAATATAGACCTTTCACCAAGACATTTCGTTCTTTGGGTTCTTCTCCATTCAATAACGCATTTCGATCGGAGCCGCCATATAGCTTATCAATCCATTGAACAATAAGGTTCGGTTTTCCATTAGCAAGGGATATTATTTCGTCTAACTGAGGCTCAACTAACAATACTAACTCATCATATTTTTTGGTAAGATGTAAACTCTCAATTAGCTCAAGAAATAGTGTTATTTTACCTCGATTTAATGTTGGCGATTTTAGCCGAATGAAAAGATATGAGGCAGCCAAGAGAAACAATAGATATACTGCACTCGAACTATCCAATCCCCATATCCACGGTCCGAAACTGTAATACAGTCCAACTTGTCTTAATGCAGGTGCAAAAACCAAATAATTAGCTAGTATAAAAATCAGCCCAATGATTAGTAGGTCCCACCGAGTCATACAAAAACGAAATCGCAGTCTGCTGGTAGGAGTAATTATTGCCCATACGGCAGCGATCACTCCAAGTATAGTGAGTAAATTAGTGGTATCTATTTTGGCTGGTATCGTCATAATAATTTCAGTATTCCTTTAGTAGACGCACTGGCAAGCTTAAACTGTATCACATGACCGCTTCATAGTAGTCATGATTGAAGCAAAGCGCCTATCCTATAATAACTAAAAAAACTTTATTTTCCCCCTTTAATACCGTAAAAAACTTTGTTGAAGTCATTCTGATAGGTAGGTACACACTTATCTTTTTTGTGTTTCTAATGTATAGTACTTTCAGTTACTCACTTGAAAGGACTCAATATGGGAAACAAACGTAAACAGACGCGTCGCGCAGTTCGTCAGGCTCTGAAGTCAAAACCACGCATCCACGGCTACGAAATTGACACAATCATTGTTGACGAACTGGCTGCCGCCCCTGCTCTGCCTCCGAAACCGAAGCGCGACAACTCTCCTCTCGAAGCGCGAAACGAGGCCCAGGCCCACTATCTCATCTCCCTCGATACCAAAACGCTAACGTTCGCCACAGGCGAAGCTGGCTGCGGCAAAACGTACCTGGCAGCTGCCGTCGCAGCGCAGCGTCTGCTGGATAAGGAAGTCGGGAAGATCATCGTGACGCGTCCGGTATTGCAAGCAGAAGAAGATCTGGGCTTCCTTCCGGGCGACATGAGCGAGAAGTTCGCTCCGTTCTTCCGGCCCGTCTATGACGTGCTACAGAAGCGTTTGGGTGGCTCGTTCCTTGAATATTGCTTAAAGCCAGAGGTGGCCAAAGTAGAAATTGCCCCCTTCGCTTACATGCGTGGGCGCACATTCGAGAACGCTGTAGTCATTCTGGATGAGGCGCAAAACGTTACAGCGTCACAAATGAAAATGTTCCTGACCCGTATGGGCGAGAACGTAACCGTCATTGTGAACGGAGATGTGACGCAATGCGACCTGCCAGGCAATGTTAAGTCTGGTCTGGAAGATGCACTGGAGCGTTTTAAACCTTCCTCCCATGTTGGCCTTATTGAGTTTGCGACCGAAGACTGCGTGCGTTCTGAGCTATGCAAAGTCGCACTGGAAGCCTATCAGTAAGGAAAGCCAATGACCAAAGAGTACCTGCCACACCAGAAACGTGTCATGGATGAACACGAAGAACTGTGTAGCCGCATAAAAGAACTGGAGGCATACATTGCCGGCGACGAGTTTGCTCGCCTGCTGTATGTCGACCGCATCATCCTCATTAAGCAGCTGGACACGATGAAGGCGTATGACCTGATTATTCGTGCCCGGATCGCTCAGTTTTAACGTAAGGAAACCAAAATGACCGATATGGATATCGAAAAAGAGATTGTGGCCAAAGGCAAAACGGCCGCGCGTGTTACCCCGGAACGCATTGAAGCTGTTATCTCAGGCGAGTTTTACTTTACCGGCGCGGACGGATATCGCAGCTCACCGTTGTGGCTGAAGCAGGAAGAGCCTGAACCGGCCCCGCTCGAACTGCTGACCTTCTGCGTTCTTGTGCTGGAGAACGGCTACACCGTAACCGGCGAGTCTGCGTGCGCCAGCCCGGAGAACTTTGATCCGGAGATCGGACGTAAAATTGCACGCCAGAACGCGATTGCCAAAATCTGGCCCCTGGAAGGCTATCTTCTCAAGCAGCAGCTGCACGAGGTGAAGTGATGAAGGTCGTTATCTACGGACGGGATAATTGCTCATACTGCAAACGTGCGGTCGAGCTGGCGAAGCAGCTGCACGGCCACGACTTTGGTGATTACGAATACATCGATATTGTGTCTGCCGGGATCGACAAAGAGAAGTTAAGCGACCTGGTTGGCAAGCCGGTGGAAACCATACCGCAGGTGTTCGTAAATGGTGAACCTATCGGCGGCTATACAGAATTTGCTGCTTTTGCGAGCACTCTGTAATACAATACGGCTCCTTTTGGGGCCGTTTATTATTTGTCGCTTTCATCAACACAGCGTACACTTAGTTACGAGCCATTGAGTAGTTAAGAGGTTTTATGCGTTTAGAAAATTGCCTGGAAGATATGAGTGTCATTAGCAATGCCCTTGCTACTGTGACCTCTAACGCTTCGCGCTTTTCAAATGCAAAGCCTAAAGCTAAATCTGGGCGTGTCTTTATTGAGCCGCTTGGATATCGACGCTTCCGTGGCACGGTGAAGCACTCTGCAAAATTCGCAGGATTCAAAGAACAAACCTATGTGAGAACCGCAGGTATCCCTGTTCAGGAGAACGGCGATGCCGCACAGCTGGCAGAGATCGAAAGCAAGCTCGCAGAATTGACGGCGAAACACGTTCGCCTGGCTAATGCCATCTCTGGATGGAAAGCGGAAAAGATTCGCAGCAGCTTCGGTGAAAGCCGTTACGAAGAACTGAAGAACGTTGACCTGACCATTCGTGGTTTGGAGGGATTCGTTAACAAGTTGATTCGTGACTCTGAGCAACCTCATCCATACTTGAAGCGCCTGAGCGATTCTGTAACTGAGTATCGTTTGGCTATCTCTGATCTGCTATTGATTTTAAATCAGTGTTTTAACGACGTAGACGTCATCGAATCGCAGACTGGCCTCATTGATGAGGACGTCTTCGCCAACTTCTCATTCCATTGAGGTTGAACGATGAAGGTCACATGGAACAGTGATAGTTACGCCCAATTTTTACAGCCGACCTTCGATATAAAGCCTGACTTAAAGATCACGTTACTCGACGATTTCACGTCGCTTAAACAAGGCATGTGCCCAGCCGTATTCGGCAAAGATGGCCCGTATACGGCTCCGGGTGCTATCGTGTCCTCCCGCGTTTATCACGTTCATCTCTTGTTCACGAAGCAAGAACGAACCAGCAGCCGCAACAGATTCAATTGCACAAGCGACCGCGCACTCGTTTACAGTCAACATGCACATTTCCAAGATGTGTATAGCCTATTGGCAATCTTCCCTAACAACGCACATCAGTATGCGAAAGATCCAAAAATTATGGCCGATATCGCTGCATACGCCGCTGCATTTCAAGCGCTCACTAATCCGTGACAATCACGCTAATAAAACCTCAGAATTTAAATTTCCGCCCTTTAATGATTCCATACCTAGTAAGTATGGAATCATTGTACAAAACAGGCTATTTTATGGTTGATCATACAGAAACTTATGCCTAATATACTGTTTATACATACAGTAAAAGGGCTTCACTCAGTGAGTGGACGATGAAAAACACCTTTGATAAAGCACGCGCAGCAGAAAACACCTCTCGGGAAGCCATCGAGTACCTCGAACGCGCTTCCGGTTTGTCGGCAATGTCGACCGCCAAATTCGACGGAGACATGTCGTTTTCTTCCGCCTTCATGTTATTCACTCGCTTATCTTTACTGATAACGAGGCGGCGACCTGAAATAGCTGTTCATTGTGTTTTGATACATGTAATGCCGCATATCTCTGAAGTAAAGGTAAGTGATATAAGTAGGGTCTTGGTTAACCAGCTGGTGAACCCGCTGATACTGGAAGGCAAGATCGTCCAGGGCAGACGTGTGTTCTCCCTGATGAAACAGTTCCTGAGCTGGTGCGCCTTTCAGGGGCTGATTGATACATCACCGTTGAATGATATGTCGCTCAACAGAGTTGCCGGTGGCGCAAAGCCAGTACCGCGCGAACGTAAGCTGACCGACGCCGAGGTCTGGGTATTCTGGAACGTCTGGGATTACTTCAATGTGTGCGAAGGCACAAAGTGGGCGGCCAGGCTCTGTCTTGTCGCTGCCAGACGCCCCGATGAAGTGCTCCGAGCCAGAAAGGATGAGTTCAACCTTCAACGTGATGTATGGAATCAAGGTACGCGTAACAAATCGGCCAGACAGCACGCGCTGCCGTTAAGCCCATTAATGCGCAAATGCGTGGAAGAGTTGTTTGAGTACGGGAAAGACAGCCAGTGGCTCGTTCCTTCGAATAAGAAGAAGGGCGTGGATACGCCAATGTCTAAGGTGGCCATTGCCCAGGCACTGAGAAGGATACTGGAACGACCTGAGTTGATGGAGGTTGAGTCATTCACCCCACGCGATCTGAGACGTACAGCGCGTAGTTATTTCCCTGCTCTAGGGATTAACCAGGAGGTGGCTCGTAAGATTATGAACCACAGTCTTGAAGGGATAGATCGCGTCTATGATCGCCACGATTATATGGATGAGATGCGAGACGCCTTGAACAACTTCTCAGCGTACATCGCATCTATCGTTAATCAAACAGACTTAGACGAGATAGACCACAAATTCAAGGGAGATCGTCTAGCCACCGAGCTTATTCGTGTAAATTTCTCACAGTGACTTGATGGCCTCGACCACCTTTTCTGATGCGCCCTGCTGACCGTTAAAACGGTTACGGAACGCTTCTAGAACAAGTTTTTCATCAGCGGAGAGAGGCGCAGTTCCCTCTTCGCGAAAAAATTCGAGCAACTCAGGGTGGCGTTCTTCCAGAACCATCAGCATCAGTCGAACCGGGTCTGCATCTAGCGCTTTAGCTAAAGCTCGAACTTTATCTACCGGCAGCGGGATTTTGCCGCTTTTAATGAGGGAGAGATTGTTGGCGTTCTTGTACCCAACCTCTTTGGCAATGGTGGCCTGACTTTTAGGCGAGATTGTGATTAACGAGTCAATATAAGCTGCGTAGCGACCTTGTTTGATCTCTGTTTCGTTGGTAGCCATGTAGTAAACCTTGCGTGTTTTGTTTATCTCTGGTAAGTGCTTACTGATATTACAGCAAAGGCCAGGGTTGTAAAGACTTATCTATTTAATTTCGATAGGTACTAATCCCCTGGGACACCGCTATTATACTATGTTTTTTAGGCAATTTGTCACTATTAGCTTACAGGCAAAAGTAATACGTATCTGATATAGACTCATTCCATATTGATACAATAGGTAGTAGTATTGACAAACTTTCAAATGTGTTCAGTTGGATGATATGAAATGAAAAATATAACTTCTAAATTGACCGCCCTTGAGGTTGGACACGCGTATGCGATTGGACTGGATGGCGTGGCGACGATCCTGACGGAATTGGAATCCGAAGAGCTTCCCGTGGAGATGGTTGATACGACGGTTTTCACTTTTGAGCTAAAAAATAAACATTTCACTCTCATCAATACTGGTTGCGGCTCTCTTGCCGTGAGAACCATTTAAAACACATTCCTGCCGATAGAAGCCTGTACGAACAGCTTAGTCGCCTGTTCGTACAGTGATAAATTACGCACATCAGAAAACAAATTGTTTTAATAACAAGGAAATTCTCATGTCCAAAGCCATGACCAGATCTGTGCTGAAAGAGGTACAGGACTTCCGCGACTGCGTAAAACGAGTTGTAGCGATGCTTTCAGGTAAACAGATACCTGTTGCAGAGCGAGGCAATGAAGCATATGTCCGCTACAACCGGCGCGGCGAACCAGTGCTGGTAAATATCCCATCTATACCTGACGACGCATCGCCAACCCTCATGAACGCAGTGCGTGGTTTTCTCGACCATGAGGTAGCCCATATCCTCTTTACTGATCCGAAAGTCGCAATGAAGATGCGCGAGAAAGGAAAGGCTCCGTCTACCGGGCTTTGGAACGCGCTGGAAGACGTTTTTATTGAACGCAGAATGGGACAGGTATTCAACGGAACTCGTCGCAATTTGCTGGCCACACATAACCTGGTGATCGACAAATACTTCAAGGGCAAAGTGTCAGAGGCGGTTTCAATCTGCCACGGCAACCAGCGTGAATTGTTCCTGAAATTCTTCCTTTGCCCGGTCGTCCGCGCCTGGGATGGCCAAAGCCCTTTCATCGACTTTATGGAAGAACACTGGCACCTCATCGATAAGCCTGTAGCCTTGCTCAAAGAGCATGGGATCGACGTGGCCGTTCGCAATATGTCGAACACAGAAGACTGTGTGAAGGTCGCAGCTGCTATCGCCCAAATCATGCAGGATATGAAAGACAAGCCAGAGGGCAAATTACCAGAACTGAAATCGTCTGCTAGGAAGCCGTCGAAGAGTGAGGACGAGTCAGAGGAAACCCCAGAAGCCGGTGATGAACCGACTCATAGTGAATCAGCGCCAAAGCGTACCAAAGGCGAAGACGACGACAAGGAAGAGCAAGAAGATGATGCCTCAGAAGAGGAAGAGTCTGGGGATTCTGATTTGCCTGAATCAGTAGATAAGGACTCACCTACAGAAGATAAAGAAATTAGTGATACAGAAAGTAAATATACAGAAGCAGGCGAAGAGGAATCAGGAGACACCCCAGAATCCGATGATGCCGGCATGGAATCAGGTGATTCTGATGACGAAGGTGGTAGTGATGACACTGGTTCTCCAACGCCTGGTGATGGCATTCGCGATGACGCCGATGACTCCGATGGTTATGGCTCTGGCGCCGCTGGCGATGGCGATGGTGATAGTGATGACGGCGAAGACTCTGATGCTGGTCACGGGGAGTCCGAAGGAGAAGGCGAAGAGGAAGATGACGCCGCCGATCACACAGACGGCGAAGGTAAAGAAAATGAGGATGCCGCGGAAGCGCCTGAAGACAGTGAATCAGGCTTTGTTCCTGCTCCGGATGAAATGACTCTGGAGGACGCACTCAAGGCGCTCGACGAGATGGAAGACGGAACAGGCGAAATGACCGAAGACGCACTGTCGGCCACCATCAGCAAAGAGCTTATGAGCACCTCACTTTCTGAGTATCGCCCATACGATCGTTCATACGACTTTATCGGGTTGATTGATGAGGCTGAAGAGCATGTAAAGCGCACCAGAAAGACGTTCGGCGCAATCCCAATGCACTCACCGGTCGATCGCTACCGCATGGTTCCGGAAGGCAGAAAGCTCTTTGAACTGAAAATCGAAAAACATCTGTCAGCAGGCGTTTCTTCGACTCTGGCCAAAGACCTGGAGCGAGCTATCGCCAGCCGCAACCGAGTTCAGTTGATCCCAGGCCAGAGACGTGGGCGGATACATGGCGCGAACCTGTATCGTCTGGCAATGAACGACGACCGCGTGTTCCGCAAGAAAGAAGACCACAGAGCGGTGAACGCGTGCGTCCAGCAGGTGATCGACTTGTCCGGCTCAATGGGCGGCAGGAAGATTCAGCTGGCACTCGCAAGCGCCTACACCATTGCGGATGCTCTGGATCGTATCAATGTGCCTAACATCATCACCGGCTTTACCACGTTTGGTAGCCCAGATTATGAAACCATGTCGAAGCGCGGGTTTACTCGCTTCGAGGCGCTAATGCTGCCCATTATCAAAAACTGGAATGAGAAAGCTAACTCTCCAGAGATCCGCGCCCGCATGGGCTGCGTGTGTGAGACGTTCCCCCTGCTCAATAACGTCGATGGTGAGAGCGTCGCGCAGCTGGCGACTCTGTTTGCGGGGCGAATGGAGGACAAGAAGATCATGCTGGTTATGAGCGACGGGGCGCCATGTGCTGCAGGCGATGGGTTCCATCAGCATTTGCGAACCGTCACCAAAGAAATTGAGACGTTGAGTGACATCGATTTGATGGCTATCGGCGTTCTGACCGACGCACCACGGCGTTACTACAAAAATTACGCATTGGTAAACAGCGTAGAAGAGTTAGGGCCGTCAGTCGTCACTGAGCTATCTCGTATCATTCTTGGGTAATATCTTTACCCGTAAAAATAAGTAATCACTTACTATACAGCCTAATATATTTATATAAGATATACCCCACGAACGACAAACAGTAAGGAAAAACACATGACCGCTACTGCACTACAGCAAGAAGAACATTTGCCGGAAGCCATCGTCTGCAAGTGGTGTGGCAAATCCTTTCATTACCTGAAATCCCATATCTCTATGGGCCGTTGCGAGAACATCCCTGAGTCCGCGAAGGGTCTGGACGTGGACGAAGTGGTGAAAATGTACACCTCTGCGTTTCCGGATGAACCAACGATCTCTCGCACGGCACTGGCCAAACTCAATGAGAAGCGTGCCGAAAAGCATTCAGGCGAAGGAAAAGTAGCGGAGATTAGCGCACATCCGGGCTACGCAGGAACGGTCGAATACAAGACTGAACTGGTGGCCGCGCACGAGCTGCTTGGCGTAACGATCAAAGAGCTGAGAACGCCACGCGGAAAACCACTACAGGTGACAGTCAACGTCAACACGCCATATCCGGAGTTCGTACCGGAAGCGAAGAAGAACTATGTGTATGGCGACTTCGACCTGATTAAAGACATCTTCATGATGCTGGAAATCGGAATCCCAGGCTATCTCTGGGGTCATGCAGGAACCGGTAAATCTTCTCTTCCTACGCAGCTATGCGCCCTGCTGAATCGACCACTGATCCGCGCCCAGCATACGGCGTCTATGGAAGAAGCGCACGTTACAGGCCAGATCCTCGCTCGCGATGGCTCCACCTATTTCGAGCCTGGTTTGCTGGCACTGGCTATGAAAAATGGCTGGGTGTACCTCGCTGATGAATATGACTTCGCGTTCCCGCAGATTCTGGGTGTGTACCAGCCAGTTCTTGAAGGAGAGCCGCTGATCATCAAAGAGGCAACTCCGGACTGGCGCCGTATCACTCCGCATAAACGCTTTGCCTTCATTGGCACTGGCAACACTAACGGCTCTGGCGACGAAACGGGTCTCTATCAAGGTACGAACATCCAGAACGCGGCGAACTTCTCGCGCTTCGGCATTGTTTCGAACGTGAAGTACATGAGCACTAAGGCTGAAGTCAACATGCTGGCTGAGGCTGGTGTCATCCGCGAATACGCCGAGAAGATGGTGAAATTCGCGAATCTTGTCCGTGAAGGTTATGAACAGCATCTGATCAGCCAGCCAATCGGCCCTCGCGAGCTGCTGCTGTCCGCAAAAATCGGAATGATGCGCGGTGATTTCTCTGCCGGCATCGAAAAGTCGTTTATCAATAAACTTCCATCCACGTCTGCACAGGCAGCGCGTGAAGTGGTTCAGAAGATCTTCGGTTAATCGTGCGTAAAGGATGTTTCGGCTCTCTTATCGCAGCGTCTGAAACTGGCCGGGCTTGTCTGGCGTGTCCGGATAGGCCCGAGTGCCACCAGTCAGCCAAAGAGGTTGCGATTTCGATGTATGGGAAGTTCGTTGGCTTCCCCAATGACAAAATCAAGAAAACCAGAAAGGTAAAAACACATGAAGGCTCTGATGGTCAGAACTGACTTCTCCCTGGGAGAGTCGGCTCTAAAAGCAGAAAACGCGGTGAAAATCGCGAGAGAAGCTGGCTACACCGCTGTCATTTCCGCTGACAGCATGAACATTGCCAGTGTGATCCCCCTGCAGCGTGCCGCTGGCGACGACATGGCGGTTATTTGTGGTGTTAAGCTGAATGTGGTCGACGATCCGACATACGAGCACCGCGCCCGCCTGGCGAAAGAGTCAGGGGGATGTATGGAATCATTGGTGCGTGATCGCAGCTACTGCTTCACTGCACTGATAAAGAATGAGCAAGGTTATCGCGACGTGTGCGAACTGATGACCTTAGCGAACAAGCGCGAGCAATTCTACTTTGTCCCGCGTCTGGCACTTGACCAGCTGGCGGCCGCATATGCCAAAGGCAACATCATCCTGCTGACGTCCGACATTGGCAGTGTATTCCAACGCCGGGACTTCGCAAAGATTATCGGGACGCTGGTGACAGCTGGAGGACGCGATAACTTCTACAGCGTGGTTTATCCGCACCCTACCCCATTCTACGACCAGATTAACGTCCGGGCGATGAAAGTGGCGAGCGCACTGAAAATAGAGCCAGTGGCGTTCTATCCCGCTTATTACGAAGCTGTCGACGACGCTGATATTAAAGACATTGCGCACATGGTTACGAACAACATCAAAATCGACCAGCCGCATCGTCTGCGTATTCCCCACCAGCGAGATAACGCCGTTAATGGTCGCCGCCATCTCCTTGAAGCGCTGAAAGTCTTCTCCGTTCGCATGGATGTGCCGGTAACAGCTGCAATGGCCTCAACAACGCAGGACACCATTATTGAAGCCTGCACATGGCGCTGGCATGAATTGCCACCAGCACTGCCCAAGATGGCAGACGACGAGCCTGCAACGCTGATGAAGCTGGCTGTCGCGGGGCTGCGCAAGCGTCTTACTACCAAAGAGTTTGGCTACACACCACCGGCTTCTGAGCACCGTGTGTATGTTGATCGCCTGAAGTACGAAATGGACACACTGACCCGCCTTGGCTTCTGTGGTTACTTCCTGATGGTGCGCGACCTGATGAATCACAGCCGTGAAACTGGCATTCCTGTCGGGCCAGGTCGTGGTTCCTCTGCCGGTTCTCTGGTGGCGTGGTGCATAGGCATAACCAACGTCGATCCTATCCGTCACGGTCTTCTGTTTGAGCGTTTCATCAACCCTGAACGTCTCGACTTACCGGATGCGGATTTGGACTTCAGCCAGGCACGTCGTCATGAGGTGATCGAGTATCTGAATGAACGCTATGGCGAAGATTACGTTGCCGGTATTCCGAACTTCACCTATCTGGGCGCTGCTTCGGCGCTGCGTGACACTGCTCGTATTTACGGTGTCGACGCTGCGGATATGGCGGTATCCAAAGAGTTCAAGAATCTGGAAGACGATAGCCTGTCGCTGGAAGAGCTGCGCGAGCAACTGGCCAGCCTGGACAAATACGCCACGAAAAACCCGGAAGCGTTCAAAGCGGCGTGTAAGCTGCAAAGCCTGATGCGTGGTTTTGGCCGTCACGCAGCGGGGATGATCGTCGCTGGCGTTCCACTGGTAGAGCGCACGCCCGTCGAGCTGCGTGGCAACGCTCGCTGTATTGCATTCGATAAACGTTACTGCGAGGCGATGGGGCTGATTAAGTTGGACGTTCTCGGTCTGGCAACGCTCGATCTGCTGGATAGCGCGAAACGCTACATCAAAGAGAGCACCGGGGATGACATCAATCTCGATGCGATCCCACTGGACGATCGCAAGGTTCTGGATGGGTTCGCTGCAGGGTACACGCAGGGCGTATTCCAGCTGGAGTCCGGCCCCATGCGCAAGCTGCTTAAAGATCTGGGCGGCGGCATTGAACCAATGAGCTTTAAAACCGTTGTCGCCACGACCGCACTCTTCCGACCTGGCCCGATTCAATCCGGCATGTTGGACGACTATGTCTCCGTGGCCAAAGGCTTCATGGCTCCACAGTCGCTGCACCCGGTACTGGACGAACTTACCGCGGAAACCAACGGCGTGATTCTGTATCAGGAACAGACGATGAACGCGACACGATTGCTGGCCGGCTTCACGATGGCCGAAGCAGATGGTGTGCGTAAAGCGATCGGTAAAAAGGATATGGAAAAGATGAAGAGCATGGGCGAGAAGTTCGTCGTTCAGGCTCAAGGTGGTTGGATCGATGTTGAGATGGAAGACGGCACCACGCAGCGTATTCACCGCGCGGAACACTTCAAATGTGAGGACGGCGCACTGCGGACGGTCGAAGAAGCGCTGGAGGCAGGTGTGAAATTGCCTATGGCTGCTGTACGAGTTACAGGGTCACAACCGGGCTTGTCTGAGACGAAAGCTAAGGAGATCTGGGATGCCTTCGAGAAGAACGGTGCGTATCAGTTCAACAAATCACACTCCGTTGCCTACTCGCTGATCAGCTATCAATCTATGTGGTTAAAGACACATTACCCTGCTGAGTTCTTCGCTGCTGCGCTCACCATTCTGGGCGAGGATAAGCACCAGGGGCTGGTTAAGGATGCGCTGACCTATGGCATTCGAGTATTGCCACCAGACGTTAACGTGTCATCTAACCGAATTGAGATCCGCACGCTGGAAGACGGCAGCCAGGTTCTGTATGCGCCATTCTCTGCTGTGAAAGGCTGCTCTGAGAATGGTTGCCAGGCCATCATGAGAGCGCGAGAGAAAGTTGGCGGCAAATTCGAGTCACTTGAGCAATTTGAGGAAGCGGTCGAGAAGCGTGCATGTAACAGCCGGGTACGCGAATCACTGCAAAAAGTAGGTGCGTTCGCATCGATTGAGCCTGGCAGTCTGCCAGCGACAGATCCGGAACGACTGCGCGACCAGGCAGAGTTGATGGGCAATCTGGTGATCGACGCTGTAAAAGCCTCTCGACCGTTCGAGATGAACCCTAAGCGCTCTGCCGAGGTGAATGTACTGATGACTCGCATGGCGGCCGAAATGGGTCTGGGAGACGACCTGATCCGCCCAAGCATTGGCATTAAGCCGAAAATCATGGTCATTCTGGACAACGCGAACGGCAATGATGGGCGTACCGGCTACTTCATGGAGAACGGCTACGACGACTTTAAGGCGAAGTTGCTTACTGCAGGCGATCTGCGCATGGGCGATCTCTACGTCACAGGCGTGTGCAAAAAGGTGAAGGACAAAGAGAAGGACTACACCAAAGACGAGATCGGCCAGTTCACCGACTTTATGCGTGAAGAGATCAATCTGGTGCGTCCGACCTATGTGCTGACGTGTGGCAGCCGGGCGACGTCACTCTTCAACAACAAGAGCAAACCATCCGACCTGGTTGGACGCAAAGAGTATCTGCCAGAGCTGGATGTGACCGTTTTCTACGGATTTAACCCGAACATTTTGTACTTTCGCCCAGAGGAAGGCGAAAAGCTGGAAGCAATTCTGGCAGAGGTAGCGGAGACTATTAGCAAATGAATAAAGAGAACACCATGAACGAGGCACAGAAGATTGCACAAGCGCTGGCGGCTATCCCAGCGGATTTTCAGGATAAAGCAGTTGCGGCCACCATGCGGTCGCAGTTCTGGGAAATCATCGACTGCCCGGTCACGTTAGATCTGGCGCTGGCGTTCGCCGGGCTGGATGGTGCCGATAAAGTCAGTCGTTTGCGTAAATGTGCCAGAGCGCTGGCGCTCAAAACGCAAGATCCGAAGGCGTGCCAGTATCTGCTGGAGATCTACGAATCGGATAACCCAGAGGAACATCTGGAGGCGTTCAAATTGTTCCGCAATCGGTTGGTACTGAAGGTGGCCAAAGAGTTTATGGAAGTGAACAAGATTGGCGATGTGAGACAGTACAGACTGAAGCGCCAGACCAGAGTCACGCTATCGAGAATTTTTGGTAAGAAAGTCGCATAATAGAGAAGCCCGCCGAACGGCGGGTTATATGATCTAAATTATTCCGGTTTGAAGCCTTTGAACCGAACGAATGCTGTGCACAAATCTGTCGGCAAAATAATACCGCCGTCAAACCCGCCATTGTTTTTCCCCAACCCAGCATTAACAAATGAGAGTAAAAGCGCTTCATCTGATATTTGATGATGGTTGTTTTCATCGTATTTGGAAAAAGTATCTAACTCATCAATCTCAAAGGAAGGGATACGCTCAAGCGCAACCATTAAGCGACGTAATGTAATAAAATCAATGTATTCAAACGCAAACGCTTTCAAGAATGCTGCTGCAATTTCTGGCTTATTTTCACTCTCCATGCGGTCAATGATTTCAATCAGTCTGTCGCCAGCCTTACCCGCAAATTTGTCATTTTCGTTCAACCGATTGGCCATATTTATTCGTGTAGCATCGTCTAGATCGGCGAAGCCAGAGATGAAACGAATTAACTTTTCCGTGAACCGACGATCATGCACTGAGCTGGCTGTCTTGAAAATTCCTACGAGAGTATTGAGTAAAGGAATCGACTCAAGCGTTCCCGATTCAAGGGCAGAGTCAATAACTAGCTCACCGTAATCCTTGAACAGATCGGTTACATCATCAGATTTTATAACCTCAACCAATGCACTACCACGTTTGGAGTCTTGGGCCATAATTCCTCAATTGCACATCGTTATTAATATTAAATGGAGGGGCAGTAAGACCAAACGCGTAAGGACTATGAAATAGTTTTACGTCGACGTTCGATTAGTGCTGCCGCTATTGACTCAACTTCTTGAAAATCTTTTGAAGCGCTCGCACGTAAGGCAAGGTTCCATTTACTCAGCACACGAGCGTTAATTACCAGGTCGCTATTATCTTTCAATCTACCGTTCTTTAGTAACCATTCGGCCACATCAGCCCAATCCCAGAGTGGAGACTGACCTTTAATGCGTTGGACAGGGCAAGGGAAGTCACCGCTACCGCGAGTGCCATCTTTCAGCATTGCAATCGCCTGTCGGGACATTTCAGTAATTTCCGCAATGTCGCTCAAGCCTACAAGAGCAGAGTCGACAGATTCAACAATAGCGCCGATTCCGGCTGATTCGATATTGTCGACCGCTGATTCAATTGCTGCATCGAGCGATTCAGCTTCGCGGTCGAACTCAACATATACGGAGTTTCCATATGCGCAAATCAGCGCATCGTCACAGCCGCTTCCGTACAGCGCGTCTTCCAGTCCTTCGGTCTCATACGTTACGCCTGAGAGTGTCAGAGTGAAGTTATAAAGCGCCATAGTACCTCTTCGTTTAGTATTCAGAGTATTCTCTTGTTGATTCGGTAAGGAGTTGTTGTAGCAACTCCTTACCGGGCAAAATCAATCGCAGCGATCAACCATACGAATGATTTGCTTGGCATGGTTTTCAGCACTTCTCGGTGTCGACCATACGCTCATCTGGTGATCTCGGTGTTCACCTTCTGGACTGCCGCAGCGCAATTTGCAAAAACAGTGTGCAGAATCGCCTGGTGGAACCCAAACCCAGCCTTGAGTTACAGCATATTCAATGGCCGCTTGAATGTGCTTATTAGTATGTTTCTTCAGATACAATTTATCTCCGGCATATTATATGTTCGATGTTGACAACTGTCAACGGCGAGTGAATTCCATCCGTCCGTGTCTCCACCACATTGTCGTACGCTGTCTACGGCCAGCTTTTAACGGGGCATAGAGTACCAGAACCACCTGATTTTTCACTGGCTTACCTATCTCATAACCTCCATTTCATCATGTCATAATCTCCTCCGCCTGATTCCTCCATGATAAAATTGATATACATAAATAAGCAGGTAATTAACACCATGAGCACCGATATCTACGAAAAAATCATGTCCGATCTGGAGTTCGACCGCGACAATCTGGAGGAAGTCTGGCGTCAGCAACCGCGCCTGTTGATGGAGTACGGCTCTAAGCTGGCGCGGGCAGAACGCGAAGTCGCAGATGCAAAACTCTCCCTCGATGCGATTGAGGCGAAAATCTACGACAATGAGCGTAAGAACCTGAGTATGAACGGTATTAAGTTCAATGAATCCGTACTGGAGGCGAAGGTAAGAACCAACCCGCAATACCTCGCAAAGCGCCAGAAACTCGACGATGCCCGGCACATTGCAGATCTGTACAAGCACGCTGTAGCCGCCTTCTCCCACCGCCGCGACATGATTGTCCAGGCGTCCAAAATGGCTATCGTGGAGATTGAACGTTTGGGCGCCGAACGTTTCCACTCTCCCCGTTAATTTATGCTAGATCATAAGTAAGCACTGATCTATCATCCTTCTCGCTCGAAAGAGCCACGAATAAACGAACGCCCAACGCGCATAGCGCCAATGGCCACAATCACAACAAGGAGAAATACATGTCTAAGTCATTACTTGATCTGCTTAACAAGACCCGTGGCGATATTGCTTCTAAACGTGGCAATAACGTTGATTTGACCCGTCTGAAAGACGGCAATAACTATCTGCGCATTTTTCCGAACAAGGACGACCCGAATGGCGTGTTCTTCCAGACTTTCGGTATGCACTACGTTAAGCATCAGAATGAGGAAGGCAAAGATGTAACCACCGCCTACATCTGCGAACAACACACCCACGGCCACGCTTGCCAGCTGTGTGAGATGGTTATGGAAGGTCGTGCTCGCTTTAAGGGCAACAAAGCGATGGAAGAGCGCATTAACAGTATGCGTGCTACACCTCGTTATCTGGTCAACGGTGTTCTGTCTGCGCGTGAAGACTTTGCGGACGCAGAGAAATGCCAGCTGATTGAGCTGCCGTCTACGGTCTTCGACGATATCTGCAAAGTGATGTCCGAAGATATTGCGGATGATATCGGCAACCCACTGAGCAAAGAAGAAGGCTATGCGTTCCTGATTAAGCGTACCGGTTCCGGTCGTGACACCAAGTACGACGTATCCCCGAAACGTAAAGTCTACAAAGGCGACATTCCTGAGAAGCTCTGGACTACCCAACACGATCTGATCGCATACGCGAACCAGGCTGACGAAACCCGTCTGCTGTCTACGGCTCGCACTATGGGTCGTCTGATTGGTATCGCGGCTCCGGCAGCAACAATGTCCTCTCCGGCCATTTCTTCCGCTGCAAAATCAGCTGCTGCTGAACTGCCAGGCTTTGGCTCTATCACTGGTCATACGGAAGGTGCAGCTGCTGTCGCTACAGCACACACTCCGGCTCCAGAGTCCACCAGCCTGGTTGATGAAGAGATCCTGCGTGCCGCTGAAGCTGAGTTCAAGCCGGAAACTAAACCGGAAGAAGTTAAAGCTCCGGAAGCCGCCGCAGCTGCAAGTGCTTCAGCATCTGCTGCCACTGCATCTGCACCAGCTGACGAAGGTCTCGACGACCTGCTGGCTGAACTGGACGCTCTGTAATCCCATAACGTGACCAGTAAGGCGTCTACGGACGCCTTACTTTTTTGGAAGGAGTGTACCGGTGAATTATCTCTTTGTGGACGGTAACAGCCTTGGCTATTACCACCAGCAATCCGACAAATTACACAACGGCGAGATGGAAGTTCAGGCGGCTTTTGGCTTCGTGAAGAACGTTCGTCGTTACGCCTCAATTCTCCATGCCCGCCCAATGATCTTGTGGGATGGATTCAGCGACAAACGTCGCGACTTCTACCCGGAGTACAAAGCGAATCGCGATGACGACCCGGATATGAAGAAGATGAAAGAAGGCTTTGCCATCCAGAAGCCGTACATCTTGAAAATGATGACCGCGCTGGGCGTTAACCAACTCATTGCAAAGGACGCAGAAGCGGACGACCTGGCTGGAATGCTGGTCTCTCGCCTGGCTCCGCAGCCGACCGTCGATCACATCTACCTGCTGACTGGCGATGGCGACTGGCTCCAGCTGGTTCGCGAGAATGTGAGCTGGGTAAGCCTGCGTGAAGATGCCAAGCACAAGCAGGTGAACTTCGAACAGTTCGCAGAGCTGACCGGTCTGCCAACGCCACGCGCGTTTCTGGAAGCGAAAGCGTTGCAGGGCGATAACTCGGACAACATCAAAGGCGTCGGTGGCATTGGTGACGGTGGCGCGAAAGAGTTACTTCATGAATGGGGAAGCGTGGCCGCAATGGTACGCGGCATTAACGACGGCTCCATTGTCATCAACAAAGGTCGCTATAAGACGGCATTCAACAAGCTGGCAAAGAACGCCTTCAACGAGAAGACGGGCTGCCGGATGCTCGAAGCCTTTAAGCGCAACATGATGCTGATGAACCTTATCGACACAAAATTCCCACCCAGCGAAATCGAGTCGATTAAAGGCGCACGCGACATGAATGCCTTCGAACAGATGTGTTACGAGCTGAACTTCCGGTCGTTTCTGGAAGATCTGGAAGTGTTTGTTCTGCCGTTTGAGAGGTACTGCTGATGCTGAAATCCATCATTAATGGCGGGGCAACTACGCCAACCATGCTGGCTAAAGAGATTGTCTTCTGCCACGGCGAGCACGCTGTGGTGGCGCTGCCGAACATTCTGGGCGCTGCTGGCATTTCTGCTACTGAGCGTGAGTTCGCGCTGGTCAGCGAGCAGGTCGTGAAGATCATCGCTCGCGTCGCCAAACACCTGAACCACGACGCAATCAAGTTTGACGAAGCCGCTGCTTCGAAGCGAATCAACGAATCAAAAGGAGCCTAATCATGGCAAAAGGCAAATCCGCACTGGCACTGGCGCTGAAAAAGAAAATCGGCAGCAATGACGAGATCCAGAAGGTCTCCCACTGGATTGACTCCGGTTTCCCTCCACTGAACAAAGCCATTTCCGGACGTTACGACGGTGGTTTTCCGTGTGGGCGTATCGTTGAAGTCTTCGGGCCGCCAAGCGCGGGGAAATGTGTTACCGCAGACACCATGCTGCTGACGGAGCGTGGAATGGTAACAGTGAAAGAACTGTTTGAGATTGAGGGGCACAAAGCAACATGCACTACTCGCGATGTAGAGCATAACGTTGGACTCATCAATGAAAATGGCGTGATAGAGAAGACCTCACACCTGACATGGAACAACCGTCGCAAATTCAAGCGCATTAAGCTGGCATCAGGGGGTTACATCGAGGCTACGTTCCGTCACCCAATTCGTGTGGTTGACGACTTAGGCAATATCGTCTGGCGGTATGCTGAAAAAATCAGTGTAGGCGACACGATTCCTTCAATGGTTGGCACACATCAATTCGGCGATCAGCACTTGGATGCCAATATCGCAAAACTGATGGGCTATTTAATTGCTGATGGATACGTGGCCTCTGAAAATTCTGTGCATTTTTCTAACACAGATCCATTCATCAAGGATGAGTACTACCGCCTCATTTCGCTGGTATCAGACAAGATGCCAGTTACGAGAAAACATAACGGCTCGGAAGACCATGTGCTGTTTAGCAAAGAGGTGCGTTCGCTGCTTTTTAAAGAATATGGTCTGGAGTATGAGAAAGCTGCTGGCAAGCAGGTTCCGTTGAGTGTGCGTCGCGCCAATAGCGAGGCTCAAATTGCATTCCTTCGCGGCTACTTTGAGCTGGAATGCCACGTCAATGATGGTCGCTGCATTGAGGTTGTGAGCGCGAGTGGGCTGCTGCTACAGCAAATTCGCCTCATGCTCCTGAATCTGGGGATTACGTCAACTATCTCTGAAAAACACGTCGCAGGTTATAAAAACATATATTACCGGCTGTCATTCAGTGGCTCTAACTACGACCTTTTCCTGTCAACGATTGGGTTCGAGTCTCCGGCTCGTTTAGCAGTGGCAACCAAACGGGACATTAGTTTTGACCGCACTTATTTAGGCTACGTTACGCACATCAGCGGCTTAGTGAAATCACTCTACGAGTCACTCACCAAGACCTCTCGTAAAGACTACGTTCTGGTAGATCACGTTATTGGCCGCGGCGATCGTGTCGGAATAGACAAACTGCGAGAAATCTATGTCTCCTTCATTGGCAGAAAGAATCGTTTTAACGAGCATCTGTTTGCACAACTGGCAGCGGTAATTGACTCTAACTTGTTCTACGACGAAGTCGTGGCTATTGAGGAAGGTGAAGCACCAACGTTCGACGTAGCGATGCCGGAAACACACTCTTTCTGGTCTAACGGGATTATCAGCCACAACACATTCCTCGCGACGGCAGCGATGGTGTCAGCACAGAAACAGGATGGTCTGGCCGTGTTCCTTGACCACGAAAACAGTTTCGACGTTGGTCTGGCGGTAGCGAACGGACTGAACGCCGACGAAGACGACGGTCAGTGGGTCTACAAACAGCCGGATACCTTCGAAGACTCCGTAGAGCTGATCGGCACAATCCTCAAGCTGGTGCGCGACGAAGAGCTTATCCCGGAAACAGCTCCTATCTGCATCGTTGCCGACTCTCTGGCGTCGATGGTTCCGAACTCGAAGGCTGAGAAGTTCGACAAGATGGCAGAAGGTACTGCGAAGGACAAAGATCAGCTGAACATGAACGACAACACGGCGCTGGCGCGCGCGACGAGTGCGAACTTCCCTACTCTGGCGCTTTGGGCGCGTAAGTACAACGCGTGCATCATCTTCTTGAACCAGGTGCGTACCAAAATTGGCGTGATGTTTGGCGATCCGACTACGTCTCCGGGTGGCGACTCTCCGAAGTTCTACGCGTCGGTGCGCATCCGTCTGGGTGCATCCGTCATGAAGGATGGCAAAGAGAAGATCGGACAGGACGTTGGCGCCGAGTGCATTAAAAACAAAGTCGCACCTCCGTTTGGCAAATGCTCATGGAAATTCTACTTCGACCCGACTCGCGGGCTGGACGTCATCGAATCTCTGGTTGAGTACATGCTGGAGGAAGGATACCTGCCCAAGAACGCCAGCGGGCGTGTGGAAATTGGCGATAAGAAGTACACCAAATCGCAGATCGTCGAGATGTACCGCGAGAAGCCACTCCCGGAAATCATTGCGGCACTCCAGGCGATAGACGAACGGCGAGCGAAAGAGTCGTCCCCAGCAGAGACAGAAGAAGCGTAATCACAAGGCGTCCGTTGGGCGCCTTTTTTATACTTGAAAATATATAAGTACTTACTTATCATTCCTACACCAAAACGACAAAAGGAAACACATGATTAAGGGTTATCTCATGGCTGTTTCAGCAGTGGTATCAGTCTGCTTTATCTACGGTTTGCTGGTTCCATCGCTTATATCAGCTAAAAGCGATCTGGCCTTCTTTATCGGACTTGCCATCGCTTTAATCTTCCCGGTTGCCTTGTTAAAAGCTGGCCGCAGGTATATCAACTCACTCAATAAAACTAAGGAGAAGTAAGTAATGAAAAAAGGTTTACTGGCGGTGGCTTTGGCTGCTATTTGCACAATGGGTCTGACCGGCTGCGATCGCGTGGAGCCGGGATACGTTGGCATTAAGGTAAACAAATTGGGTGAAGACAAAGGTATCGGTGAAGTTGTCGGCGTTGGCCGCCAGTGGACTGGTCTGAATACCGAGCTGTACACCTTCCCCACTTTCAAACAGATGAAAACCTACGATGAGCCGTTCACATTCCAGATGAGCGACGGTACAGCCATCGGCCACAAAATTGGTGTGGCATATCTGGTTAATCGCGACAAAGTAACTACCGTATTCCAGACCTATCGCAAAGGTGTTGATGACATTACCGACACTGATCTGCGCCAGAAGATTGCGGACTCACTGAACCGTCTGGCCAGCCGCATGACTACCGACACGTTCATCGACGGTGGCAAGGCGTCTCTGCTCGACAATGCGCTGAAAGACATTCAGGCAGAAATGTCACCGGTAGGTATTGAGGTTATTAGCCTGTCATGGGTGGGCAAACCAGACTACCCGGACACTGTCATCGAATCTATCAATGCCAAAGTGACCGCGAACCAGAAAACGCTCCAGCGCCAGCAGGAAGTTGAGCAGCGCAAGGCAGAAGCGAACATGCTGCGTGAACAAGCCGAAGGTGAAGCCGACGCTATCCGCAAGCGTGCTCAAGCAGAAGCTGATGCCATCAAGTTGCGCGGTGAAGCATTACGTCAGAACCCGAACGTCATGGAGCTGGAAGCCATCAACAAATGGAATGGTCAGTTGCCTCAGTACATGACTGAAGGGGCTAATACTCCGTTTATCGCGTTGAAGTAACAGCCTTTTCAAAGATACGGCGTCCACTTGGACGCCTTTTTTATTTCCGTATTATCACCAACGAGAAAACAAATTGGTTACTAATACGGAATTACCATCCGTAGAAGTACAAAGTGACAACGCCACATAGTTGTTCGGCAACGGATGAGAAGGAGATCGGGAATGAAAAATTACAGCGAGATGACGGACTTTGAGATTAACTGCCTGGTCGCGGAAGCCACCGGCCATCGACCGCTTATCTCACAATATGGCTGGAAAGGCTCACAGGAAGGCGATTACACAGCAGTGGTCGCCATCGGCCCGAACGGAGCCGGAACCTTCGACTGGTGTAACGATCCGGAAGATGCGTGGGACATTATTTACCGACACAGAATCGGCGTAATACCTGCCAGACAGCCTGGCGAGTGGAGAGCGGCCCACAGAAAGGTGGATAGCTCAACGCCACAACATCTGATCCAGAACCCTAACCCTTTCAGAGCGGCAATGACCGTGTTCCTTTTAATGCAGGAGAAAAAGCGTGAAGAAACTGTATGACGCGGCCAACGCTGCGCTGGATGTAGTGGATACCGAAATTGCCCAGGGCTTCCCGGAGCCAGAATGGGCGACGCAGCTGCGTGAGGCGATTGCGGAGATGAACGCACCGGAACCTTCAGAAGATGAAGCCGACTGGCAGCGTTTCATCAGAATGTACGCGGAAGAGATTGGCCCGACGCCAACCGCTGAACAGGCCATGCTGCTCAAGTACTTCAAGGAAGCTGGAGAGAATCTGCCGGTTGATGATACACCGCACTGGTTTCACGCCGCCTGGCGTAAGTTCGACGTGATCTACACCCGCAGCCTGGGAAACAAAGATATGGTCGTCTGGCATCTGATGCACATTGATAAGGCTGTCGACCGCACGCTGGAGAAGTTCTTTCCTCCAGCCTGAACACAATGATTGTGCGCCGCATGGCGCACATTAATATAAATAAGCACTTACCAATAAGGAGAAAACACATGAAGATTTTGGTTCGCATTTCAGCCAGCACCGACTATGACGTTTACCCGTTGTTCATGGTCAAGTGCGACGGTCTAAGCGATGAAGAAATTCAAGCGGCAATTGAGCGCAATCTCGTTGAGTACACAGGCATGGATGCAGATTCAGTGCATGTCGATGATGACGGTGTTTGTTGGCACAACGGTAGTTGCTGGTACGTTGACGACACAATGCCGGTAAACGATGAAGACGCGGCTCATCTTGAGCGTATCTTAGGCATCAGCACTTTTGAGTGACATTTACAGCAAAAAATATATAAGTTAGTATCTACCTATCATGAAAACTGTATTAGACACTTTATTACTTATTGTCTCGATAGCTTTTGTGCTCGATTGCATCTTCACCGGAGCAATCCGTAAAGCGCTGGCGCCTGTTAATGGCGCGATGGTTAATGCGCTGGCCGTAGTGCTGGTATTCGACTCAGCATTCGGCGTTATCAAAGGAGTCGTGGCATGAAGAAAATAGCCCTGGCTCTGGCGCTGCTCTCCCTCCCTGTCTACGCGGACACGCACGTCTATGAGTGTGAGATGTCAGTGGCCGAAGTGAAAAACGACGTGATCCGCAATGTTGTCAAAGCCAGCTACGGCGCGATGGTTGTGGACAGCGGCGAACAGTTTTATGTTGTGCGCGATGATCGCGTCCTGTCTTCCCCCTATCTCACCAAACGTAACGGCAAACTGTCTGGCGTGGGTGAAGATAAGTTCGTTTACAACAAATCAGGTGATGTCTACGGCGTTCACGCGAAGAACGCCAGCTACCTTTTCGATGACTGCAAGGAGGTTGGTTGATGGCGGTTACACTGGCAGGTCTGGAAATCGAAAAAACAAGCGGCTACTGGCGTGCCAAAGGGTTTAAGCAACCCGGCGTGCTGGAACGTCTGGAACGTGAGGACGGTGTCATTGTCCACCAGCATCGCGAATGGCGCATGTACGATCCGGAAACAGGTAAGCTCACGACGAAGGCCGGGACACTCTGGGGTCTGCTGAAGAAAATCCACTGATAACACTAACCACTGCGGTGAGTAGCCAGCTCACCGCGTGCGTATCCGACCCATAACCACTGTAGTGAGTAGAACACCCTTCAGGTATGCAATCCAACCACTGTAGTGAGTAAAACGACTGCCGTGATATCCGGTATCCACTGTAGTGAGTAAAGTGGCGATTATCGACGTCGCTATCCACTGTAGGGAGTAAACAGGCGTTCATTCGCAGCAAACAACCACTATAGCGAGTGATGGAATGCGCTCTCCAGCGGGTATCCACTATGGAGAGTAAACCTTCACTGTTTTGAGCGGATATCTACTCACTACAGTGGTTAGTAAACCCAGCCAACCGATTCTGCTCTCCACAGTGGATAGCCAATAACGAAGGGAACAACGATAACCACTATAGAGAGTGGATTTAACAAGATACCCAGTGACCACTAACCTCGCAGCCCTTGATTCATCTAGGTTTGTAACCACTAACATTTATTTCGTTGTTTGCGTGCCACTGCCTACAGTGGTTACTCTTCGGTTGCTGTTACTCACGACAGTGGATAGCGGATTCCAGATAAACAAAAGGCTCACTACAGTGGATAGTGAGCCTTTCTACTCTCTACAGTGGTTGGGCTATTTACGAGTTTTAGCCTTGCGCAGCTCTTCAAGAATCGCCAGTTCTTCCTTGCTCAACATGACCATCTCACCGTCTTTTTCTTCAGGAACAACATCGATAATGTCCTCCGAATCATCACCAGGCAAGATATCTTCTGGTTCTTCCGGCGCAGCTTTAACTGGTGGCAATGCCGGGCGTAACTTCGGCCGCCTATAGTGGATGATGAAGTAGACCGAGCTGCCGCGCTTCACTTCGGTGTAATCGAGATAGCCGATCTCCCGCAGCTGCTCCATCGCCTTCCTGACTGTCGCATTCTGGGTAATGGTGCGGCTGGTTAAGTTAAGTCTGGCGCGTAAGCGAGCCAACGAGATTGGTGCCGGGTCAGGTGGCAAACTTTCGATGAAGGTGTAGAGCGCCTGCGCGGATTCTTTTCTGGAGAGTTCGTTGATTGCCCGGAGTTGCAGAAGAACCTTTTTGTCGAACTGATAGAGTTCGAAAATCTTAGGATCAGCCTGCAGCGAGACCGTGTCGTTCTTTGTGCTGTACTTTGCTGTCTGCACAAGGTGTGTCACGTAATACTCATCAGAGCCTTTACTGCGGAATGAGATAGTGTTTGTGGCAATACGAGTCAGAGAACTGTCCAGGCGCTTACGTAACTTCGCGGACGATCTGGCCGTTGGTATGCCACAGAGCCTGACGAACTCGACGAACGGTAACGTGACAGTGTCGCCAACAACCTTGTGCTTGGCGAACGCGTGGATGATGCCTACCCACGTTTTGAAGTCGTTATCCATATCCAGACGAACGCCGGAGATCCTTATGTCCTCGTACCCTTCGGCTTTGGCCAGAGACAGCTGTTTGAGTTCAGCAGAGGCGTCCATAGAGACCATTTGCCCCTTTCTGCCCCTGGCGGTCGATTTCAGCGTCGGAACGAAGAGACCAAGACGCATCAGAGCAACGGGCTGAACTGTGTTGTTGGTGTTAGGAACTAACGTAACAACTTCACCGGACTTTTTGTCTGTTTCTGAGAATGCTTCAACGATCGCTATGTTTTTATTGCCGTTTTCGCTCAT